>SLGN01000487.1 GCA_007123695.1 Verrucomicrobiales bacterium | reverse complement strand
CGACGCTTGGGGCGGTCTCCTCGGCGAGGGAGCGCTCGTCCATCTGTCCGCCGGCAGCGGCAGCGCCTGGCTGGTGCTGCGCGAGCGGGTCGGGGACCGCTGGCAGGCCGCCGCCACCGCCATCTCGGGCAGCTTCGACTCGGGGGCGCAGTGCGCGCGCTTCCACCCGTTCGACGGGCAGCTCTACGTCACCGGAATGCAGGGCTGGGGCAGCTACACGCCGGACGATGGCTGCTTCCACCGGGTCCGGCACACCGGCGGCGCCCCCGTGCCGGTCGCCTTCGAGACCCGGGAGAATGGCGTGCTGCTGCGCTTCGACCAGCCCGTGCCCGAGTCCGCCGCCGATCCCGCAGCGAGCTTTGCGCAGTGCTGGGACTACCGCTACAGCGCCGCCTACGGTTCGCCCGAATACTCCCTGCGCCACCCCGACGCCCCCGGCCACGACCCGCTCGAGATCCGCAGCGTGCAGCGCCTCGAAGGCGGACGGGCGCTTTTCCTCGAGATTCCCCAGCTCGTTCCAGCCGGGCAGGTCCATCTGCGTCTCGCCACGGGGCGCGACATCTTCCTCACCGTCCACGAACTCGGCGAGCCCTTCGCCGACTTCCCCGGCTACACCCGCATTCCCAAAACCCTGCCCTCGGCCCAGGACGGACCAATGGTGCCCACACCCACGCAGGCGAACGCATGGGCCGAGGGACCGGAGGGCCGCAGGATCGTCGTCGAAGCCGCCGCCGGGCTGCTCTTTGCGCCGAAGGAACTTAGAGCGAAAGCGGGCGAAAGGATCACCCTGGTCTTCCGCAATCCCGACGCCCTCCCGCACAACTGGCTCCTCGCCCGGCCCGGCAGCCTGCAGCGGCTCGGAGACCTCTGCAACCGCATGATCGCCGACCCCTCCGCCCTCGCCCGCCACTACGTGCCAGAGTCCGAAGACGCCCTTGTCTGGACCGACATGGTCGCTCCCGGAGGCGAATTCGCGATTCATTTCGACGCCCCCGCCGCCCCCGGCGAATATCCCTACCTCTGCACCTTTCCGGGCCACTGGATGGTGATGAACGGAGTGCTGCGGGTGGAGTGAGGAGGGACCGAGGCAGCCCCTTTGCGACCCTGCGTTCCCCCGGACGGAGCATCCGCAGACCTTCCGACGGCTCCGCCCGACTGTCCTTTCACGAGAAGCTGCGGCGCCCCCAAGCGGCCGCCGCCCTGACTTCCGGGAGCGATTCCTCGACCCGCAAGCGGACTTTGGCGAAGAGTTCCCGGTATTCGCCCAGCATCCTCATCGCATCCTCCCCCATCGCCTCGCCGGGGAAGAGTTCCCCGCCTTCTTCTGGTGAAAAGTCGAGGCCGGGTTGCAACAGATCCGATCCTATGTCCACCCCGATGTCGCGCTGGGTCAGGAGGAGCCGTCCGCGCCCCCTCCCTCGCCTGCCGCAGGCGTCGAGAAACCAAGTCGGCGACCCCCCCGCATCGAGGTGGAGCAGTTGCAGCAGCTTTTTCTCCACCTCCCAGAGACGCAGCAGCAGATCGTCCTGGACCCGGAACGTCCGCAGGTGGAAGACGATCCGAAGGAAAGAGAGGTGCGCGTCCGAATATCCCGCCCCCGCGACCAACGGCGCCTCGAATCGTTTCATCGTCTTTTGCAGCTCGATGGGGCTGCGGCCGAGTTGCTTGGCGAGGCTGGCGAGGGTGTGCATGTCGGGATCAGGGAATCGGGCGAATCAAAAGACGGACCGAACTTTCCCACGTTCCTTCCGTCGAAGTCGAGAGAAACCTTGCCACCCCCGTTCCGCCCCCCCAAAGCACCACGGGTTCCATCCATCCGGTCAACGCGATGGTAAATCGATCCTCGACATCAACAAGAACGCAATCCTCATCAACCAACACATGTCCATCAATAATACATTATAAGCCTGCCAATTCATTTCTCTCGAGGCCCTCGCGCCGGGGGACGCGGTATTTGAGAAGGGCGGCGGTGACACCGAGGGAATTGAGCCATTCGCAGACTTCGGTGCCCTCGTGCGAGGAGGCAAGGATGTTGTGGCCGACTCGCTAGTCGAACAAATGAAAGACGTCGAAGCCCCAGAATTGGTTTTCTGGAATGCCCGACTGCAGGGCCATCTGCGGGCGGTAGATCGTCTCGATCCCCCAATTTCCGCGCTGCAGCTTCAGGCCCGCCTCGTAGCGCAGCACCCGCGATCCATCCACCCCGAGGATGTCCCTCGCGTAGGCGTAGGAGGGGCCGTGCGACATCGACAGCGAGAGGTTCGGGCGCTGGACCAGCGAGTGCAGGAGAAGTCCCTGTAAATAGTAGGCCTGCCCGCCGGCGTCGCGGGCCGTCGGGCCGTTGAGGAGGGTCTTCACGTTCGCATCGACCATCAAGCCCACGGGCCCGCTGCGCGTCCACACCAGACCCGTGTCCAGCACGTTCATCCAAAGATTGTCCTGGATGACCGAGGGGAACTGCCAGAGGTGGTAGCCGACCGTGCCTGTCAGGGTGCTATTGTCGGTCTGGGCGAGAGGCTTGATGTAGTTCGCGTTCAGGATGATGTCGCGGCGCGGGCTTCCCGTGTCGCTGTGGACAATGCCGAAGAAGCGAACGATGTCCCCCTCCTCGAGGACGTTGTTCACATCGGCGGTGGCGCTGTTCTGAAAGTTGTTCCCGTCGCTGAAGAGGCCGCCGAGGGACAATTGGAATCCCTGGTTCAGACCCGAGGTCAGTTCCCCCGTCAAGCGGGCGGCCCCCTTCCCTTCCAGCTCATCGAACGAAACCGAGGGGGCCGCCTCCGCAGTTGCGTCCGGCCGGGCCTCCGTCTCGCCTGGGACCGCCGCGTCCGGCTTTTCGATCGGCACCATGTGGGTCGATCCGGCGCCCGACAGATGCGGCACGGCGGATGTGTCGGAGACCGCAGGGCCGTCAGGGACGGAACGGCACGACCAAGCAGCGAACGCCCCGAGAACCAACGCAAACCACTTCGCGGCTCCACCGACCGATTTCCCACCCTTTCCCGACCGCCGCAAAAGGCGGCCCGCCCGATTTCCCGGCCTTGGGAAACGGACTCTTCCGGGCTTCCGCCGCTCGAGACTGGGTGGGGCAGGATGCATGGTGCCGCGACAACGTCGATGAGCATAGCTTCGACACCCCCGGTGCCAAGTGGTTTGGCGACCGGCTTTCACCGGACCGACGGGATCCGAAGGGGTTCGACGCGAGACAGAGAGGCGCGGAGAGGTCACAGCAGCAGCGAAATCAAGCCGGCGATAGCGCCGTAGATCAGGGTCGGAGGCAGGGTCTTGCGCAGCACCTGGCCCTCGACGTTCTGCAAGCCGAGGATCGAGCAGACGGCCACGATGTTGTGGATGCAGACCATGTTGCCCATGGCCCCTCCCACCGATTGCAGGCTCAGGATCGTGGTGCGGGAGAGGTCGAGCCCGGCGGCGGTGGCGTCCTGGATGCCGCCGAAGGTGAGGTTCGAGACGGTGGCGGAGCCCGAGAAAAACGTTCCCAGCGCGCCTAGGTAGACGGCGGCGAACTGCCAGCCCTCGCCCGCGATCCGGGCGAGCCCGGTGCCGAGCACCGTTGCCGCCGAGCGCTCGCCTCCCGCCATCAGCAGCTTCACGAAGACCAGCGCGCCGAGGAATGCCGCCACCGGCTTGAGCACGCGTCCGAGCGCTTCGCGCCACGCCTCGCGCCTCGCCTCGCCGGGAGTGCGGAAGAGCAGGAACGACAGCCCGGACACGAGGAAGAAGGGAATCACCGAGGGCACGTAGAGCACCGCGTGCGACCAGACGAGTTCGGTGCCGAAAATGTCGCGCCACTGGAGCACGAGCGATGGGCTCACCCGCATCTCGCCCAGCCCCGGCACGACCAGCGCCGCCGCCGGCGTGGCGGCAGTGAGCCATCCTTTCAAACCGAGCGCATCGATCCGGGTGATCAGCAGAATCAGCACCGTCGCCCACAGCGGGAACCCGGCCCGGACCAGGGTGGCTGCCGAAATTCCCGTCGGCGTCCGTTCCCCCGCCGCGCCGGCGAGCCCGACGCCGCGCCGCGCCAAGGCCACTGCCACGAGCAGCCCGGCCAGCCCGCCGGCGATCGCCGGGAACTCCACGTTGAAGCGCGCCGCGCCGACGTAGGCGGCCATGGTGGTCCCGATCACCAGCGCGACAAACCCGATGTTGTCTCGGATCTCCCGAAACGGCACGACCATGCGGAGCGCTAGCAGCGGAATCGCCGCCGCCGCCCCGGCGTGCATCAGCGCGGTCTGGAACGCCACCTCCCGCAGCTCCGCCTGCGACAGCCCGAGCGTGCCGAGCCCGAACCAGGTCGGCATGCCGACCGCGCCGAATGAAACCGGCACGGTGTTCATCATCAGACAGAGGATCGCCACCGGCAGCGGCGCGAATCCCAATCCGACCAGCAGCGGCGCGGAAAGCGCGGCCGGCGTGCCGAAACCGCTGACGCCCTCGACCAGGAACGAGAAGGCCCAGCCGACGATCATCAACTGGGCCACCCCGTTCGAGGTGATGCCGTTGAGCCATTGTCGCAGCGTGTCCATCGCGCCGGTGTGCTCCATGGTCTTGAACAGCAGGATCGCCCCCCAGACGATCAGGATCGGCGTCAGCGCGGTGAGCAGGCCCTCCACCACCGCCGCATGCACCAGTCGTGCCCCAAGGGAGAACCAGCCCAGCAGGATTCCGTAGAGCAGCACTGCGGCCAGAGGCAGGGCCCGGTTCGAGGGCATGCTGTTCTTTCTCGTCATCCAATAGACGAGCAGGGCGATCGGCAGCAACGCCGCCAGGAGGTCAAGCCATTCGCTCATGCGGTGTATAAAAGTCGGTCGGTCATGGTGGCGCAGAACGACGGGGGTGCCAATGGCGGATGACTGGGGTTTGGAGGGTATCGATTCTCGGTTGACCGGTTGGGCGGTTGGCTCGCTGCCGTCAACCGACCAGCAGATGACGAGGCGGCGGATTGAAGCACGTGCGGGCCCGGGAGGCCCGTGGCGAAACCAACGCGCGGCCCGAATCAAGATGGTATCGCCATTCCGCCGATGGGCCGCGCTTTGACGTGAAGAACCCCATGCGTGCCCTTTCGCTCTAATTGGCGGAGCCGTAGGGAGCGACAAAGGTCGTCGGTGACCAAGGGGGAGGCAATGACTCAGCGGATTGGCTCGACACCGTCGGCGGTCCCTTGCGAGCGACAGTTCCGTCCATCGCGTTGGATGGGAGTCGCCGAGAACGCACCCGACCGAGCACCCTTCACTCCGCCCCGCGAAGCTCGCGCAGAAGCTCGCCGCGCGTCTTGCCGAGTGCGGTGGCGGGATCGAGCATGGCGTGACGCTCGGCGGGCAGGACTTCGCGCCAGCGTGCCAGCAAGGCTTCGTCGGCGGGCCGGTCTAGCTCGGCGGCATGGCCGGGGTAGGGCTCGGCGTATTGGCCGAAGCGGGTCGTCCAATCGGGATGGCTTCCCCCTTCGGGCCGGGCGAGCCCGTGCCAGCCACCCAAAGTCCCCATCCACTGCACCGCCTCGAAGTCGGAATGGCCCGGCGGCACGTCGCTGACGTAGAGCGTCGCCGCGCCCTGGCGGTGGAGCAGGGCTTGCAGCGCGGCGACGTCGACCGCCTGGACCTCGGGCCGCTCCATGGCGAGGGCGAGGTGCGCGGCGAGTCCGGCGGCGTGGCCCATCGCAGTCCAGACCGGTTCGAGCCGCAGGGCCCCGAAGCCGACGTGACTCGCGCTCGCGGCGACGGGGACGAGCAGGTTCCAAACCTCGTTCGGGACGAGGGTGCCGTAGGCGATCTGGTAGGGCGCGTTGCGCTCGTAGAACTCGCCGGTGTGGCGCCCCTCGAACCGGGTGCCCTCGCGTCCGGTTCCGTGGCAGTTGTGCGAGTAGTCGCCGATGGCGATGCTCTCGGACACAAGAGGGATTCGCACGTCGTCGGGGCCGAGCCGGGTGTCGTTCTGGGTGAAGACGTGCCGCCCCACCATGCGCCGGGCCTCCCGCACGTAGATCTGCTCGGGCAGGTGCCCGTGGTCGGGCCACTCGTCCCCGCAGAAGCCCCAGGAGAGGGCATCCTGCCTCACCGCCTCGGGGACGGCTTCGTCGTGCTGGAGAAAGTGGAGCATCCCGACCTGGTAGCGCTCGTGCTCGGCGACGATGCGGCGCCGCTCCTCCTCGTCGGCCTCGGGGTAGGCGTCGTTGATGTCGGGCATGGAGAGACGCACGACGCCGCGGGACATGTCGTTGATGTCGGCCTTGCCGTTGGGGAGCAGGGGAGGCTGCAGTTTGAAGGGGGCCCTGGTCGTGACCGCGACGAGCCCGTCGGGCAGTTCAAGCCCGGCCGATCCCTGCACGCCGAAGACGTGGGTGAGGCGGCCGTCGGCATAGAGGTCGAGCAAGGGGAGAAACTCGGTCCGGTCGTAGCCCTCGGGCTGCGGCGCGGGGAGCCGGTCCGGCGCGTTGGTGACGCACCAGCGGAAGTTGTAGCCCTGGACGCGCCCGTCCCCGCCGGGGGGCACCGCCCGGGCCACCGGCTCGCCGTAGGCGGCTTCGTCCTCGCGTCCCACGACGTGCCGCACCCCGGCGCGGGCCATCAGGTCGCCCTCGTAGCTGGCATCGACGTAGACGCGGGCCCGCACGTCGAGGGGCGCGCCGCCGTCGCTCGGCACGAAACGGGCCGAGAGGATGGTGGAGGGAATCGACCGGGTGCCGGCGACTCCGTCGAGGAGATGGCGGGTCACCACCTCGACGCCGCGGTCGGCCAGCATCTCCTCGAAAACGAGGCGGTTGACCTTGGGCTCGGCGAAGTTGCCAAAGTAGCTGGCCGCGACCTGTTCCGAATCGGGGCCGTGGATCCCGGCGTAGTGGGCGACGACGCGGCGGTTGAATTCGTGCCAGACCCCAGTGAGCGATTCGAGGGAGCGAAAGTCGGTATGGGT
Organism: Verrucomicrobiales bacterium; assembly: GCA_007123695.1. Taxonomy (GTDB): domain Bacteria; phylum Verrucomicrobiota; class Verrucomicrobiia; order Verrucomicrobiales; family DEV007; genus Arctic95D-9. The sequence goes on along the minus strand of SLGN01000487.1, from coordinate 1,382 downwards.
GAGGCCGTTGCTGACAAGGCCGCCGACGAAGGAATGCGGCTCGACGAGCAGGACCGAGCGCCCTTCGTCCGCCGCCGCCACGGCCGCACCAATGCCGGCGGGGGTGCCGCCGTAGACGAGCAGGTCGCATTCGCGGGACTCGGCGGCGCGCAGCCACGATGCGAGGAGGAGCGCTGCAGGCAGGGCGAGGAGCGGGACGAGGCAACCGGCCGCCCGGCCCATTTTTCTCTGCCGACCCGATCTCGTCAGGGGGATGCCGATCTTCCGGGAGATCCTGGCTTTGGCCGAGGAGATTCCAAGCGCGCGACGCCACGAAAAGGAAAATCCGAACTTTCTGCCCATCTACTTGCCTCCTCTAACTTGATTGCAACTCTCAGGAGAGGGTGCCGGAGCACCCCGGAGCCCTCCCAGCAGGACGGCCCCGCCCGGAGAAAGATCCTCCGGGCCGGGAGCGGCTTTCCGCCACTCTCGAACGGCGGGGTCTACTGCCGCTCGGGCAGGGTGGCGAGATACTTGGCCCGCAGCTCCTCGATGCGACGCTTCTGCTCGGCGAGGGCTGCTTCCTGGCGCTTGCGCTCGGCCTCGGCTTCGGCAAGCTCGCGGGCGGCCTTGGTCTCGAGCTTGGCGCGCTCGGCGACGAGCTTGGGCGTCTCGGCGGCGACCCGGTCGGCGGCGACGACGGTGGTCATGGTCTTGTCGGCCTCGACGTAGGTGGAGGCAAGGAACTCCTCCAGCTCGCCGAGACGGCTCCTGAGGCTGGCCAGCTCGTTCCCGATCTCCTCGGCCGACTTGTGAGAAAGGGTCGCGGCGGCTACCCGCGCCTTCGACGGATCGGAGACCCGCTCGGAGGCGGGGCGGTCGGCACCTACCTCGACGGCGGGCGTCTTGACGGCGGCATCCTCCTTGAGCTGGGCCACGGCCCGGCTGGAGACGAGCTGCAGGGCCCGCTCCAGAACGCTGGTGGACTTCTCGGCGAGGGCGGCGTTGCCCTCCACCACGGTCTGCTTGGCTTGAGCGAGAGTGGCCTCGGCCTCGGCGCGGGCCTTGGCGGCGGCCTCGGCCCCCTTCTTCGCCTCCTCTTCGCCGGACATCATGTCGTCGAGCTTGCTGACCATGTCGTCGACGGCCTCGGACTCGCGCTGGACGGTCAGGTTGATGGAGGCGGCCTGCCACTTGCGCTGGAGGAACTGGCTCGACGCGAGATCGGTGCGGGCCCGCTCGATGGCGGCCTTGGTGTCGGCTTCCTTCTTGGCCACGGCGGCGGTCTTGGCGGCGGCGTCTTCCTTGGCCTTGGTCGCGGCGGCGAGGGTCTCTTCGGCCTTCTTCGCGGCGGCTTGGACTTCGGCGAGCGCGGCGCGGGCCTCGCCGAGCTCCTTCTGCTT
>SLGN01000571.1 GCA_007123695.1 Verrucomicrobiales bacterium | reverse complement strand
CTACCTGCTGCGCAAGGCCGTCCTCGAGGCCAAGCACGAGGGCGGCAAGCGCTTCGACAAGGATTCGGAATCCTACGCGCTGCTGCGGCAATGGATCGCCGAGGGCGCGCCGGCCGAGATCCCCGGCGAGCCCGCGCTCGTCGGGATCGAGGCGACTCCGTCCGAAAAGGTCCTCTTCGAGCCCGAGGACTCGGTGCGCCTCTCCGTCGAGGCCCGATACTCCGACGGCAGCGTGCGCAACGTGAACCGCTGGGCCATCTACGAGCCCACCTCGCTCGATGTCGAGGTCGATCCCGACGGCACGGTGCGGAGCCTGCGGCCCGGCGAGACCACGGTGAACGTGCGCTTTCTCGGCCACCAGGCCCCGGTGCGCCTCGCCTTCGTGCCCGAGCGGGCCGGCTTCGTCTGGACCGATCCCCCCGTGCACAACTACATCGACGAGGCGCTGCGCGACAAATGGCGCACCCTGCGGATCCTGCCCTCCGGGCTCTGCGACGACGCCACCTTCGCCCGCCGCGTCCATCTCGACCTGCTCGGCATCCTCCCCACGGTCGCCGAGGCCCGCGCCTTCGTCGCCGACACCGACCCGGAGAAGCGGGAAAAGCTCGTCGACGCCCTCCTCGACCGCCCCGAGTTCGCCGACTTCTGGGCCTTGAAATGGGCCGACCTGCTGCGCGTCGAGGAAAAGGTGCTCGACCGCAAGGGAGTCGCCGCCTTCCACGGATGGATCCGCGAATCGGTGGCCGCGAACCTGCCCATCGACCGCTTCGCCCGCGAAGTCGTCTCCTCCCTCGGCAGCACCTACGAGGTCGCCCCCGCCAACTACTACCGGGCCCTGCGCTCGCCGGACCAGCGGGCCGAGGCCGTGGCGCAGATCTTCCTCGGGGTGCGGCTCAACTGCGCCCAGTGCCACAACCATCCCTTCGAGCGCTGGACCATGGACGACTACTACGGCTTCGCCGCAGTCTTCGACGGCATCGACTACGACATCAAGGAGAACAACCGCTTCGACAAGAACGACAAGAACAACTTCGTCGGCGAGCAGGTGGTGCATTTCGTCGAGGAACGGACGCTCAAGCATCCCCGCACCGGCGAGGAGCCCCCGCCCCGGCTGCTCGGCGACGCCTCCCCTCTCGCCGCCGACGAGAGCCGTCTCGAAACCCTCGCCGCCTGGATGACCTCGCCCGACCACCCCCTCTTCGCCCGGGTGCAGGTCAACCGCATCTGGTTCCACCTGATGGGGCGCGGTCTCGTCGATCCCGTCGACGACTTCCGCGCCACCAATCCTCCGGCGAACCCCGCCCTGCTCGACGCCCTCGCCGCCGACTTCGTCGCCAGCGGCTTCGACCTGCGCCACTCCATCCGCACGATCTGCGCCTCGCGCGCCTACCAGCTCTCCTCGGATCCGAACGAGACCAACGAAGCCGACGAACTCAACTTCGCGCGCGCCCTGCCGCGGCGCCTCTCCGCCGAGCAGCTCCTCGACTCGGTCCACGCCGCCCTCGGCTCGACCCCGATGTTCGAGGGCTACGACGAGCCCCTGCGCGCCGCCCAGCTCCCCGGCGTCCAGGCCGTCTACCGGCCCCAGCGCCCCACCAGCGCCGACGGCTTCGTCAAGCTCTTCGGCAAGCCGCCGCGCCTCACCAACTCCGACACCGAGCGCACCTCCGACACCTCGCTCGCCCAAGTCTTCGAGCTCACCAGCGGCGCGACCCTCAACGAGCTGCTCGGTCAAAAGGACAACCTCCTCGACGAACTCCTTGCCGCCGGCGCGACCGACGCCGAGACGGTCGAATCGCTCTACTGGACCCTGCTCACCCGCCCCCGCGCCGCCGAGGAGCTGAGCGCCACCGAAGCCCATCTCGCCGCCGCCGAAAACCGCCGCGACGCCCTCGAGGACATCGCCTGGGCCTTGATGAACGCGAAGGAATTTCTGCTGCGGCGATAGTGCGGGGACGATTTCGAAATGAGCGCCAGCAACAAAAAGAATCCAGCCTGCTCCGGCTTCGACGCCGTGAGGCTCTCGCGCCGCCAGCTCGTCAAGGCGGGCGGCATGGGCGCGCTCGGCCTGACCCTGCCGAAGATCCTCGCCGGGCGCAGCGAATACCCCGGCGGACTGCCGCCGGTGCGGGCGAAGTCGGTCATCTTCCTCTTCCAGTGGGGCGGCCCCTCGCACATCGACATGTTCGACCTCAAACCCGACGCCCCCTCGGAATACCGGTCGCCCCACAGGCCCATCCGCACCAGCAACCCGGACCTGCTCACCAGCGAGCACCTCCCCCGCGTCGCCAAGATCATGGACCGCTTCACCGTGATCCGCTCGGTGACGCACAACATGAAGAACCACAACTCGGCCGGCTACTACGCGCTGTCGGGCCACGCCCCGCCGACCGACGACCAGCGCCTGCGCGACTCCATCGACCTGCGGCCCGCCTACGGTTCCGTCGTCGACTACTTCGCGCCGAACCCGCCCGGAGGTCTCCCCACCTTCGTCAGCTACCCGCACGTCGTCGCCGACGGCTCCCGCACCCCCGGCCAGGCCGCCAGCTTCCTCGGAAAACGTCACGATCCCCTCTTCGTCCCCCGCAGCCCCAACGATCCCGACTTCCGGCTGCCCGAACTGAGCCTGCCCGCCAACCTCTCCATCGACCGCCTCCACGCGAGGCGCGGCCTTCAGGAAATCGTCGACCGCCAGTCCCGCCTGCTCGACCACTCGGCCGAGGCGCGCGGGCTCGACGAATACTACAAGAGCGCCATCGCCATGCTCAACAGCGAGCGCGTCCGCGAGGCCTTCGACCTCTCCACCGAGCCCGAGAGAGTGCGCGACGCCTACGGCCGCACCACCTACGGACAGGGCTGCCTGCTCGCCCGCCGCCTCGTCGAGCACGGCGTCAAGTTCGTGACCTGCTACTTCTCCAGGAGCATCGGCGGCCAGAGCATCACCGACGGCGGCTGGGACACCCACGGCTTCAGCGACACCAGGATGTATCCCATCGTCGAGCAATACCATTTCCCCATCACCGAGACGACCCTGCCCACCCTGATCCACGACCTGGAGAACCGCGGGCTGCTCGACGAGACCCTCGTCGTCTGGATGGGCGAATTCGGCCGCACCCCGAAGATCAACAAGAACGCCAGCCGCGACCACTGGCCGAGCTGCTACAGCGTGCTCCTCGCCGGGGGCGGAGTGAAGCGCGGCTACATCCACGGCGCCAGCGACGAGACCGCCAGCCGCCCCATCGAGAAGCCGGTGCGCCTCGAGGACCTCTCCGCCACCATCTACTACCTCCTCGGCATCGACCCGACCTTCGAATACCACGACACCCAAGGCCGCCCCCTCATGATCTCCAGCGGCCAACCCATCCTGGACGTGGTCGCGTAGGCTTGGGAAATGCCTCGGGGATGCAAGGCCCACCGCCCATTTTGCCTTGTGGGCGACGCCACCTTTCGGGGTTCCAATCCGAGTCGGCTTCTGCTTCACTTCCTTTCATGGAAAAGGGGAACTACCGGACTTGGGCGACGCTTGCCGCAGTCCTTGCCGTTCTCTGGGTCGGCGTTGCCGTTTGGTTTTCCAAGGGGAATTCCGCCACACAGCCGGATGTCGTTCTCTGGGGCGACCAACGCTTCCGCTCCGACCCCGGGTTCGGTCCCGGAGTCGTCGAGATGGTTCCGCTCGGAACTCCCCGGGAGACCGAACGCGCGGAAGGATGGTTTTCGGCGCCTCAGCTCATCCACGCCGACATTGATCCGGATGCCGATCCGGAAGGCCTTCGGCGGTTTTTCGAAGACGGAGGAGTCCGGTTCGAGCCCGGAGATTCGATCGAATTCTTCGAATGAACAACCTCGCGCCCGCCCGCCACGGTCTCAAAGCCCGTTCATTTCCACGATGATCGACATCATCGGCAGATAAAGCGCGAACACCACCAGCGCGGCGACCGCCATCTGGAGAAAGATGGTCCCGACCGCGACCATCCAAGCGATGGGCCTGGTGCGGAACGCCATCAGGAAGGCAATGCCGACGGCCGGCAGCATCAAAGCCAGGATCGGCAGCAGCCATCCGGCGGCGAGCCGACTCAGTTCGATGAGCCCCTGGGTCATTCCCGGCAAAGGCTTGTCGCCGAGCATTTCGGCAAAGATTCGTTCGAACGTTGGGACGATCATCGCGATCCTTACGCCGACCAGCCCCAGCACGGCCATGATGCCCGCAGCCAACACGACGAAGGCCCAGACCAGAATCCCGAGCTTTCGCTCCAGTTCGGCGGACGTGGCGGGGGGCATCGGATCGGGAGTCATGAATCCGGCAACAGCTAGAGATCCCTTGCATTCGCCGGCACGCGGCGCGAGGCGAGCCACTTCGCGATCTCGTCGCCGACCGCTCCGGCGAGGATCACCGCGCCGATCACCGCATACTCGATGTTCTGCGGGATCCAGTCCACCAGAGTGATCGTGTTGCGCAGCAGTTGGATCAGAGCCGTGCCGATGACGACCCCCGCGACCGTGCCCGATCCCCCGCGCAGACTGCATCCGCCGAGCACCGCCGCGGCGATGGCGAAGAGCTCGTAGAAGTTTCCGAAATCGCTCGGCTGGGCCGAGTTCGTGTCGAGCACGAAAAGCAGCCCGCCCAGACCCGCGAGCAGCGAGCTGATGACGTAGGCGCCCAGCGTGATCCAGCGCGTCCGCACCCCGCTGTAGCGGGCCGCCTCCTCGTTGTTGCCCAGCGCGAGGAGATGGCGCCCGTAGACCGTACGGTTCAGCAGGATCGCCGCGCCGCCCGCCACCAGCGCGAGAATCAGGCACGGCACCGGCAGCCCGAAGCCTCCGAACAGCGGGATTTCCCCGTTGGCTAGCCAGCGCAGACCCTTCAGCCCGTCGCCGAATCCGGCCGTCTGGTCGTTGGTGATGCCTCTCGCGACGCCCCGGTAGAGCAACAACCCGCAAAGCGTCACGACGAAAGGCTGGAGACGTCCGAGAGTCACCAGCGCTCCATGGAACAGACCGATCGCGAGCACCGTCGCGAAGGCGCTGCCCAGCGCCAGCCAGACCGGCACCCCGAGCGAGAGCATCCAGGGAAAACCGACGCCGACGAGGCAGACGACCGACCCGATCGAAAGGTCGATGCCACCGGAAATGATGACGAAGGCCACTCCGACTCCGAGGATGCCGAAGAGGGCTGTGCGCCGGAGCAAGTTCGCCTGGTTGAATGCCGAAAAAAAGCTGCGGCGACCAGTGACCAGATCGCTCATCAGCCAGGCGGCCAGGTAGACCACGAGGAGTAGGACGAAGATTCCAAGGATGCGCTTCATAGGGTCATCGAGTCATCGAGTGAGGAAACCGTGCCTATTGATCGAAGATCTCGATGCGGACCTCGCCCGCCTCGGTGATCCAGCCGTGGTACATTCCCTCGGTATTGAAGGCGATTCCGACGCGCCCCTCCGCGTCGAGGGCGATCATTCCGCCGGTGCCGCCTCGCTCCTCGAGCTGCCCATGGATGGCCTCCCGCGCGGCTGCGGCGACGTCCCGACCTCCGTGCTTCATCAACGCCGCGACCTCGTGGGCGAGGACGCCGCGGATGAAGTATTCCCCGTGCCCCGTGCACGAGACCCCGCAGACCCCGTTCTCCGCGTAGGTGCCGGCGCCGATCAGGGGCGAGTCCCCCACCCGCCCCGGACGCTTGTTGGCCATGCCGCCGGTCGAGGTGCCGGCCGCGAGCCGTCCCGTCGCATCGAGGGCCGCGGCCCCGACCGTGCCCATGCGTGCGGCAGGTTCGCCCGCCGCCGGATTCGCCGCTCCGGACCGGCGCTTCTCCCGCTCCAGCCGCTCCTGCTGGCGCGGCATCACGAACCACTCCGGCGCCTCGAAGACCAGACCCTGCTCGCGGGCGAGACGCCCCGCTCCCTCGCCGATGAGAAGCACGTGGGGCGTCTCCGTCATGACCCGGCGGGCGAGAACGATCGGATTGCGCACCTCCACGACCCCGGCCACCGCGCCCGCGAGAAAGTCCCCGCCGTCCATGATCGAAGCATCCATCTCGACGACGCCCTCCGAGTTCAGCGCCGAGCCGCGCCCCGCGTTGAACTCGGGCGCATCCTCCATCACCACAATGGCCCGCTCGACCGCGTCGAGGCTCGAGCCCCCGCCCAGCAGCACCGCGTGCCCCGCCCTCAGGGCCTCCTCCAGCACAGCCCGCACCGCCGCCTCGCGCTCCTCTTCGAGATCGGCCCGCCTCACCCCGGCCCCGCCGTGGATGAGGAGCACGGCCCTTTCCTCCCCGCAGAACACCGCGAGCGGAGCTAGGAAAAGAAAGGTGGCTAGGAGAGCTCGCATCGTCTTCATAGGCAGGCAGGAATAGAATCGGGAAGATCGGGAAGAAGCCATTGCACAAAGCGCGCCCGACACTCGCAGGGTAAACCCGAACCGCCCGCCCATGGCAAGCGCATTCTTCGGCCCACCATCGCCGAATGGCGCCGGTCTGCCGCCCCCAGGCGCTCCCCATGCGCGCCCGCCCTCGACAACGGCAGGAAGGACTTCCCCGTTGTTCGCCAGCGCCGTTCAAACACCGGTACGGGGGATTTCCGGGAACTTGGCGAAAAGGCTTTGTTCCCCTCGATGCTCTCCTGAATTCGCCGCGACGAACGCGACATCATCCATGGACCGCTCCGAGCGGTTGCTCGCGCAGGTCGCGGAGCGAGCGGAGATCTCCGAAATCTGCTCCCCGCATCCTCCGCGCCCCGGTCTTGCGCTTTGGACCCGTGCGCCCTTCGACCCTGAGCTGCTCGAAGACCCCTTCGACAAACGCGGTCGATCCGATCACCGCCCCGTCGCTGAAATAGCGCACCTTGCGTCGCAAAGCCTCCGCCAAAGGCATCGCCCCGCCCGCCTCGACGACCCGCTCGCACTCCTCCGCCGCGATCCCGGCCCGTCCGCCTTCGCCCGTCACTTCGTCGGGCCTCTGCTCGCGACCCTCCGAGTAGAGCAACAGCCGGTAGCGCCGCTGCACCTCCGCCCAGTCCGGCAAATTCACGTGACCCGCCGCTCCCGCGGCATCAACCGTACTGTCACCCGCGCAGGAACTGGGATGCTCCAGTCCCTCCCGCGTGATCGACCGCAGCCCCGCACGCGCCGTCTCCGCCCCCTTGCCCGCGCCGCAGGCTTCGCCGTAGCCGCTCCATCGGTAGTCCTCCGGACGCTCCACCAGCCCCGCCCTCACCGGATTCAGGTCAATGTAGGCTGCCACCGTCCGCAGAGTCCCCTCGCCCCCCTCCAGCAAGACGCTCTTGAACGGCGCCTCCCACAACGTCCCGACCCGCCCGTTCCGTCGGTTGAAGAAAATCGAGACCCGCTGCTTCAGCTCCTTCAGGAACACCGAGAGGTCGAAGCGCCGCCGCTCGTAGCGCTCCAGGACCCTCCGTTCCCACCCCAGATTCCCCGAGCTCCGCGCCGATTCCAACTCCCTCGCCACCTGTTCCACCACCACCTCGTCATAGAGCAGCGGCAGGAATTCCAGCAACTGTCCCGCATCCATCTTCGGCATCGCCTCCTTGTCCGGCACCTCCAGCAGCAGGTGGAAGTGGTTGCCCATCAGGCAATAAGTCACCACCTTCACCCCAAGGAACCGCTCCAGCTTCCGCAGGATCGCGCGGAAGACCTCCTTCTCCGCAGCATGGAAGACGATGCGCCGGTCGACGACGCGCGAAATGCAATGGTAAAATGACCGCCCTGATCCGGGCGAAACTATGATGCGGCGTTTCTTCATGATTCTAAAAGCATGGTCGTTCGAATTCTAACACCCTCGCACAAAAATTGCAAATAAACATCCTTGTTTTTTGAATGTTTTTGCCCGATGCCGCTTCCGCAGGCTTGACGTGGAGATGGAAGCGAACTTTGCTTGCTGCGTCAGGTTGGACAGCGCCACTCTACACGAACCATGAAAACTGAACCCATCGCAAATCGACGCTCCATGCCGGTCGAAGGCCCCCTTCGCAACCGCCGCAACAGTTGGCGGCTTTGGCTGGAACATGGCTACGCAGCTTTGGTGGCGTTCGCCTCGCTCGTGCTCTTTGCCGCTTGCGGGGGCTCGGGAGACCGCAGCGGTTCCGGAACCGCCTCGTCGAAGCTGAGCCCATCAGAACTCGCGGAGCTCCACGAGAGCGGTGAAATCACCTTCCTCGACGTGCGCAGCGCCGAAGAGATCCGCGAACTCGGCACCCTCGCGCGACACCTCCACATCCCGATCGACGAACTCGAGCAACGGCTCGGGGAGATCCCGATCGGCCAACCTGTGGTCACCGCTTGAAACCAAGGCGGGCGAGCTGCGCGTGCCGCGGCTCTCTTGGTTGAGAACGGTTTCGACGTCGTGGGATTTTG
>SLGN01000250.1 GCA_007123695.1 Verrucomicrobiales bacterium | reverse complement strand
TGGCGGTCATCGGTCGGGGAGGGGGGATCGGCAAGAGGGGGGCGGAAAACAGAAAGGTCTGTCTGTTTCGGGGCTAAGAAAACGTTCAGCGTTCCAGCAGGGCCACGGCGGCGCGGCGGGCGACCTCGACGGGCCAGGTTTCCCTGAGGTTCTGCGCTTCGCCCATGGCGCCGGACTGCAGGACGAAAAGGGTGTCGCCGACAAGTTCGGCCTCGGCCGGATCGGCGATGGCGAGGGCGGCGATCTGACGGAAGCGTCGGCGGGTGGATTCCTTGTGGAGACGGATCTGGCGGCAGATGCCGGGGCTTTTTTCGACGGAGAGGGCGCCGGTGTTCGAGTAGGGGCAGCCGCGGTAGCCGCTCTCGACGAGCAGCCTTTCGAGATGCTCGAAGTAGGCGGCGGCCTTCTCGGAAGCGCTTCCGGGCCCGCCCAGCAGGGTCTCGGCGAAGGCTTCGGACTTCTCGTGGACGGACTTGAGCCAGGCCTCGCAGAGGGACTCCTTGGACGGGTAGTGCTGGTAGAAGCTGGCTTTCGCCGTGCCCGCCTTCTCGATGATCTCGTTGATCCCGACGCCGGAATAGCCGCGCTGAAAGAAAAGCCCGGCGGCGGTTTCTAGAATGCGTTCCTTGGCGTTGGGTTTTTTCATCGACCCGCCCAACATAAACAGACAGACTTGTCTGTAAAGTCCTTTTCCGCAAAAATCCTCTTGGGGAGCGGATGCCTGCGGCGGGGGTGGGTACCGTACGGGGAGGGGCTCCCGCCCGAAGGTCCGGTGATGCTCGCTCGGTGAAGGCTGTATGCCGCACGCGTCTCGTCGCGGCGGGGAGAAAACTCTACCGGAAGCGGAAGGCGGCCACGGACTTGGCGGTGCGCAGGTAGATGGTGTCGCCCACGATGGCGGGGGATGCGCAGTAGAGCGCGCCGACCTTGGCACGCCCGAGGTCCTGGTAGTCCCCGGGGTAGGCGCGGATCATGCTCAGAAATCCGCCGCGATTCTCGTAGACGAGGATCTTGCCGTCGGCGAGAAGCGGCGAGGAGATGGAGGACTGGGCCTCGCGCTCCCAGAGGATCTCGCCGCTCTCGAGGTCGAGGCAGAGGTGCCGGTCGCCGCAGAGGTGGTAGACGGCGCCTTCGTAGACAAGGGGGCTGCCGCTGTAGCGCCGGGCGAGGAAGCCGATCGACCATCGTTCCTCCGGTTCTCCTTCGCCGAGGTCGTAGGCGGCGAGGTTTCGGCCCTCGAGGGTGCTGAGCACGAGCAGGACGTCGTCGGCCACCACGGGGGTGGCGTCGCCGCCGCCGGGCAGGCTCCAAACGGTCTCGCCGTTGTTGCTGTCGATGCCCAGCACCTTGCCCTGCGAGTTGGCGATGACAAGGTCGTTCCACACCACGGGGGAGGAGTTCGATCCCTTCGCCTCGGTGCTGCTCCAGACGACCTCGCCGGAGGCCGCGTCGAAGGCGGTGAGCCGGTTTTCGAGGAGGTAGACGCGCCCCCCGTCGACGAGCGGGGAGGAGGCGGGGCCCTTTTTGCCTTCCAGGGGGCTGGACCAGACCATGTCGCCCGATTCCGCGTCGAGGCAGTAAAGGTGCTCGCTGAGCGCGGCGTAGACCTTTCCATCGACGACGGCCGGGGTGCTGGAGGAGGCGCGTCCGCTGGGGTAGCCGGCGAACTGGAAGCGCCACAGCTCCGAGCCGGTCTCGGCGTCGAGGCAGAGGACGACGTCGTCCGCGACCTTCTTCGTGTTGGGGATGGCTTGGACGATTCGGTCGCGCACCGAGGGATCGAAGCCCTGTTCGTCGATCCAGGCCTCGATCGCGGCCTGGTTTTCGAAGACTCGGTTGGAGACGGTCCTGAGCGTGTCGTAGACGGGGAGGGGGATGGCGTTGGCTCCCTTCTTGAAACGACCGATGATCCAGCCGCCGAGGGAAAGCTGGGTCTTCTCGTCGATGTGGGTCTCCACCCATTCTCGGGCCCACTGTTCGAGGGCCTCGCCGCGGAGGCGTCGGCTCAGGCCGAGGCGGTCGGTCTCCATCTTCTCGATGATCTCGTCGGGCAGCGATCCAGTGCCGCGGTAGTCGAGCTTCGAGAGCACGTCGCCGTCGATGCGGCGGGTTTCGGTGGGCTCGTCGCGGTGCCAGACGACGGACAGGTAGACTCGGCCACCGGCGACGGCGACGCTGCCGTGGCCGCCGTAGTGGTCGCTGGGGATTTCCTCGCCGGTTTCCCAGATTTTCTCCAGCCCCCGCTCTTCGTTGAGCTCTTCGGGCAGGTGGGCATCGCCGGTCGCGATCCCGTTGCGCTGAGGGCCGCGCCATTGGGGCCATTCGGCGGTCGGGGCGGCGGCCAGGGGCAGGGCGACTGCGGAGGAGAGGAGAAGAAGGCGGGCGAGGGGCGGAGGAAGGAGCGAACTCATTTTGCTCTTCAAGCATGAAGCCGAAAGTGTTGCTTGGCGAGCGGCTTTCTCTGGCGGGATGATGCCGTCGGACATGGCCCTCTCGGGCGAAAGTTTTCCGACCGTCGGCGGGGAGATGCCGTATCGTAGCCAAAGTCCGAAGCCGTGAAGCCATCTCCCCGCATCGCCTACCTCACCGCCGGAGCCGCCGGAATGTACTGCGGAAGCTGCCTGCGGGACAATGCCCTCGCGTCGGGACTGGGGGCCCTCGGCTGGGACGTCACCCTGCTGCCGCTCTACACGCCGATCCGGGTCGATGGGGAGGATCGGTCCGTCGACCGCGTCTTTTTCGGGGGGATCAATGTCTACTTGCAGCAGCGCATCCCGCTGTTCCGCCATCTCCCGGCCTTTCTCGACCGATGGCTCGACAATCCAGCCCTGATCCGGCGTCTCGCTTCGGGGGCGATGTCGGTAAGCGCACGCGAGCTCGGATCGCTGGCGCTCTCGATGGCGAAGGGCGAGCACGGCCACCAGCGCAAGGAGGTGCGGCGGCTCGCATGCTGGCTGCGCGACGAGGCGAAGCCCGATCTCGTCTGCCTCACCAATCTGCTCGTCGGCGGATCCATCCCGCTGCTGAAGCGGGAACTCGGCGTGCCCGTGCTGGTGACCTTGCAAGGCGACGACCTTTTCCTCGGCGAGCTGGAGGAACCGTGGAAAACGCAGGTTTTCGGCGAGATGCGCCGTCTCGCGCGCGAGGCGGACGGTTTCCTGACTTTCTCCGAGCATTACCGCGACCACATCGGCACGCTTCTGGAGATCCCGCCGGAACGCTTCGACATCGTGCCCCTCGGCATGGACGTCGCTTCCTTCGACGCGGTGCGCGACGCGCTGTCGGCGCGGGCCCCGGGGCGTGTGCTCGGCTATTTCGCCCGCCTCGCTCCGGAGAAGGGCTTCGACCTCGCCGTGGGCGCCTTTCTAGAGCTGGCGCCCCGCTTCCCCGACATGCGGTTCCATGCGGGCGGCTGGCTGTCCAAGAAAGACGGCCCCTACCTCGACGGGCAGGTTGCCCGCATCGACAGGGCCGGGCTGTCGGACCGCTTCCGTCTGGAGGTGGCGCCGGATTCGGAAAGGAAGATGGAGTTTCTGAAAAGCTTCGACGTTTTTGCGGTTCCGGCGCGTTTCGTCGAGCCGAAGGGGCTCTATGCCCTGGAGGCGATGGCCTGCGGGCTGCCGGTCGTGGCGCCGGAGCGGGGCGCCTTTCCCGAGATGGTCGCCGCCGGGGCGGGGGCGGCGCTCTGCCGGCCCGACGACGCCGCAGACCTCGCCGGGGTGCTTGCGGAGCTCCTCGGGAATCCCTCGCAAGCCCGGAAATTGGGTCGCCGGGGCCGCGAATGGGTCGAGCGCAGCAACGGACGCGAGGCCATGGCGCAGGCGACCGCCGAGGTCTTCGGGAGGTATTTGCGCGACCAGAGGGAAAATTCCGCCCCGAGTTGATTATTTGGGCTTGAAAGTATCTTGGAATTCTTGATGATCTGATACGGATCATGGAATTCCTCACCTACCTTCTCCTCATCTGCGTTCTTGCCGTTCTCGCCGGCTTGATGCTTTTTGCCCGGTTCTCCGGCGCCCGTGCCCGCAAGTCCCTGCACCATGCGCCTGTCGCGGTGGGAACGTTTTCCGTTGCGGCGGACGGGAGCGGCCCGATTTCCGTGGCGTTGCCCGGCGGTGTGGCTGGAGAGCCCGCTGCTGCGGTGTTGGAAATCCGTTCCGATCGTCCTGAGGCGACCGAGACGCCGGAGTCCCTGGGTCAGGATTCCGAGCCCCGGCTCCACATCGGGACGAAGCAAGACGTCTCAGCTTCCTCCAAGGAGGTCTCGTCGGGGCAAGAAGGTTCTTCCGAGAAGAGCTACCTCGACGAGCTGCAGGAGGCGGCCGCCGGGCTCGCCATGCTGATGCGGTCCTCTCCGTCGGTTCGGACCGAGCCCGTTCTTTTCGAGGCCGAGCCGGAGCCCGAAGTGGAGACTGAGCCGGAGATCGTGTCCGGCTTCGCCGAGGCGGCGGAGGAGGAGGCGAGGGCCGAATCCTGCGACTTTCTGTCCGGCGATGAGACCGGTGGCGGTGTTCTCCTCGACTCGGAAGTCCCTGCGGTTAATGATTTTCCCGCCTCCATGGAGGAAGAGACCGCCCCAGCCGAGGTTTCTTCCGCGGTCGAGGTTTCCGAGGTGATCGAGCACGCCGAAGAGGAAGGGCCGCGTGCTCCGCGCAGCTTGGCCGAGTTGCTGGGCGAGGAGGTCGAGCAGCGCTTTACCGCTCTCGACGAAGAACTCGATACTCTGGAGCGGACGGTCGATGGGATCGAGGCCAGCCTGCGGCTCCTCGACGATCCCGTTTCCGAATTTGTTCCCGAGGAACTCGCTCCTGACGCGGAACACGGTGTCTCGGAAGCTGCCTGAGTGGGGGCACAGTCGGCGGCGGCATGGAGGTAGCGGGCCTCTTCGAAGGTGAAGGTATCCCGGTCGCCCAAGTCGTTCAGGGACCGGCACTCCCTCGCGAGCTCCAGCTCCTCTTCGCTCAGAGGCGCCGCGTCCCGCGTGTGGGCCAGCAGTTGCGAGGCGTGGGTGGTGTCTTGGCCGAGCGACTGCCACGGTGATCGCTTGTCCCTCGCGTGCGAAGAGCTTCGACTCCTTCACGCCGGGCTGTTTGCGGAAGAGGAATTCCGCTGCTGTCCATCCACGGATTCCAAACGTGGGTGGCCCACTCGGGAAGTGAATTCTTCATAAGACGACCTGGATCGAATCGGTGATTTGCCGTTCCTTCAAGCGCCTTGAAATGGACGGAATCAACAAGATTGCCCGAACGGGACGATTGTCTCTGTGCGGATTTGCCTCAAGATTTCGCTAAACAAAACGAGCCGAACACGCTACAATCCCGAAGGCTGGGCTCGCCCCGGCTTCGTTTCCCGCAATCAACCCGCCTTCCAGCCGTGAGCAGCCACCTATCCAACGACATCGAGATCGAGGGCGACCTCGTCTGCGCCTCCGACCTGATCTTCGACGGTTCCATCAAGGGCAACATCACCTCGAAGGGCAGCCTCACCATCGGCCAGAACGCCAGCGTCAGCGGCGATCTCAAGGCCGAGAAGGCGACCATCGAGGGCAAGGTCGTCGGGAACGGCAAGTTCACCTCCTGCCGCCTGTCGCCCACCTCGGTGATCTCCGGCGCGGTCGAGACGATCAGCCTGCAGATGGAGGAGGGCGCCTCGCTGGAGGGGCAGTGCAAGGTGGGCAAGGCTCGGGCCTGAGCGCAGATCGCGTGCGCGATGGCGGTCATCCTCAAGAACGGCGCCCTCTTTCTCCACATCCCGAAGACCGGCGGCACTTGGGTGACGAAGGTTCTCCGGGACGCGGGCCTGGTGCGCTGCTCCATTGGCCACCGGCACGGGAATCTCGAGCACGTGCTCGCGCCCGGCTGGCAGGGCCCCGGGCGGCGGCTGGAGTGGTTCTGGAAGCGGGCGCTCCATCTGCGAACGCACCCCCGGCCCTTCACCTTCTGCTTCGTACGGCACCCGCTCGACTGGTACGAATCCTTCTACCGCTACAAGAGCCAGCCGAAGTTGGACTGGATCCCCGACGGCGAGCGCGACAACTTCCACCGCTGGCATCCCAACGCGGTCCTCAACGGTCTCGGGCGAGGGGAGGGGACGGCGGCGCGGGACTTCAACGAATTCGTCTCCGCGGTGATGGACCGCTACCCCGGATACGTCACCGCCCTCTATTGCCACTACACCTTTCGGCCGGTCGATTTCGTGGGGCGGCAGGAAACCCTCCGCGCCGACCTCGCCGAGGTGCTCGGGCGCATCGGCTGCGAATTCGATCCCGGTCTCGTCCACGGCACCGAACGCATCAACCGAAGCCGCGCGGAGACCGAGCGTCTCGAATGGGATCCTGCGGTGCGCGCGCGGGCGCTGCGGCTCGAGCGGGCCGCCCTGGAGCGTTTCGGCTACGCTGTTGAATGAAGCAGCGAACCCTCTTCGGTGCGGGACCGAAGAGGGTTTGAAAAGAGGACCGGCGCGGGCGGAGACCTGTCAGCTGCCGCGCCGCGTCGGCGGACCGGCTGCGGGGTCAGTTGGCCGCTTCCGCCTTGAGGGTGTTGTAGAGCTCGAAGGCTTCCTCGGGCTTGAGCCCCCCGTGGACGACGCCGCGGACGGCCTTCATCATCGGCACGGGAGCGTCGGACTGGAAGATGTTGCGGCCCATGTCGACGCCCGAGGCGCCCGCCTCGCAGGCTTCGTAGGCCATCTTCAGCGCGTCGAGCTCGGGACGCTTCTTGCCGCCGGCGATGACGATGGGCACGGGGCAGCAGCTCGTGATGGTCTCGAATTCCTCGTCGGTGTGGTAGCACTTCACGAGGTGGCAGCCCAGTTCGGCCATGATACGGGTGGCGAGCCGGAAATACTTGGGGGTGCGCTCCATGTTCGTGCCCACCGCGACGACGCCCATCACGGCGATGCCGTAGCGGTTGGCTTGGTCGATGAGGCGGGTCATGTTCTGGATGGTGTTGCGCTCGTGCTCGGATCCGATGAAGACCTGCACCGCGAGGACGCAGGCATTGAGGCGCACGGCTTCCTCGATGGAGCAGGCGAGCACCTCGTCGCTGAGGTAGTCGGGGCGGGCCATCGAGGTGCCGCCCGAGGCGCGCAGGGCGATCGCCTTCTGCGTGCTCGCGGGAATCACGGCGCGCTGGATCCCGCGGGTGAGCATGAGGCAGTCGCAGTAGGGCTCCAGGGGCAGGATGGTCTGGTCGACGCGCTCAAGGCCGGTGGTGGGGCCTTGGAAATAGCCGTGGTCGAAGGCCAGCATGATGGTGCGGCCGTTTTCGGGGTTGAAGACGCGGGAAAGCCGGTTCTTGAGGCCCCAGTCATACTGGTGGGAGCCCTTGAGGAAGAAGCCGGGGGCCTCCTGCTTCACGTCGGTGAAGTATTCCTTGTCCTTCTTTTCCTGCTTGGTTCCGTCGAGATCTGCCATGGTGGGATTGGGTTGTTGCGGGTGGTTTGAATGAGCTTGGACTTTCGCGGGCGGTGGGGGGAGGGTCAATGCCGAATTGCGCAGGGCTTGGGTCGGTTTCGCGCGGTCGTCGGTTCACTCCGGCTTCGCGCGGGCTCTGGCGGCCTTGGCCATGGCGGCGGCGACGGGATTGATCGAGGGCCGGGGCGGCATTTCCGGCTGGTCGAGGCGCCGCGTCGAGGATCCGTCGGACGTCGGCGAGGCGTCGCGGGCCCGGATTTCCTGCACGCGCACGTAATGCGCCTCGGCGATCGACCCGAACAGGAGGACGTCTCCGTCGCGGAGCGCGACCGGATCGGCCCCGACCGGCTCGCCGTTGAGGCTGGTGCCGTTGGTCGAGCCCAGGTCCGCCAAGGAGTAGCCGCCCGACGCGTCGCGCCGGAGTTCGCAGTGCGCCGCCGACACGGAATCCTCGGCGACGACGAGATCGTTTCCCGCGATTCTCCCGATCCGGATCGAAGCCGCTCCGAGCAGATAGTAACGGACGGGTGCGTCGCGAACCCCGACGACGAGAAGATGGAGCGGTTTCGATGGCATTGTCGCCCGGCAAGGTAGGAGAAAACGGCGTCGGGTGTCAACGGTCAGGGCTTACGCAATGCTCGACCCCGACTTCCGGGCTGAAATCATACGACAGCTTCATGCGCAAACCCAGGGCGGATGGCGCAAAGCTCTTGCGGGCCTGCTGCGCTGTGCTACCCGTAGGTTCGGTCGCCGGTCGCGCGGCACTCCCTTTCCCATGGATTTGATCACCAAAGGCGGGCCGCTCATGTGGCTTCTGCTGG
Organism: Verrucomicrobiales bacterium; assembly: GCA_007123695.1. Lineage (GTDB taxonomy): Bacteria > Verrucomicrobiota > Verrucomicrobiia > Verrucomicrobiales > DEV007 > Arctic95D-9. The sequence continues at coordinate 174 of SLGN01000250.1, read as the reverse complement.
GCTGCTCCGTAATCGCCATCGCGATCTTTCTGGAGCGCCTCTTCTACCTCCACCGGGCCCGCATCGATGTGGGCGACCTGCTTTTCGGCCTGCGCAACCTGATCAAGAACAAGGCCTACGCCGAGGCCCTCTCGGAATGCGCCGCCACGCCGGGACCGGCCGCCCGGGTGATCC
>SLGN01000190.1 GCA_007123695.1 Verrucomicrobiales bacterium | reverse complement strand
AGTTCCCGCGATGGCAGAGAGCTTGTGGCGGGGCTGGCAGTAGTTCGAGACCAGCACGTCCGCCACGTGCCGCAGTTCCCGCGATGGCAGAGAGCTTGTGGCGGGAGAAGTTTTCAGGGTTCAGTGTTCAGTTTTTAGGCTGCGTACGTGATGAAGGATTCGAGTTGATTCGATGTCGAGTCGAGAGGGTTGGGTGGCGGCTCTGGCGATTGACCGGGGGAGGACGGGCGGACGACCTGTCGGCTGAAGCCTCCACACCAAGGTTTTGGTCCGATGGTCCGATCATGCCGGATCTCGCGGTCGCTCGTCGATCCTGAAAACTGAAAACTGAAAACTGAAAACTCCCATCTTCCTCTCCATCTTGACATCCGCGCCGCTTGCAACGTAATCCTCCGTAGATGAGCACGGCGACTTTTTCCCAGACCCTTCCCGACGCGAGCGGGCATTACGGCACCTTCGGCGGCCGATTCGTACCCGAGACGCTCGTGGCGGCGCTCGATGCGCTCACCGCCGAATACCTCGAGGCGAAGGAGGATCCGGAATTCCAAGGGGAGCTGGCCCGGCTGCTGGCGGAATTCTGCGGACGGGAGACGCCGCTCTACTTCGCGGAGCGGTGGACCGAGAAGCTCGGCGGGGCCCGGATCTACCTGAAGCGCGAGGATCTTCTCCACACCGGGGCCCACAAGATCAACAACGCCCTCGGCCAGATCCTGCTGGCGAAGCGGCTCGGAAAGCGGCGCATCATCGCGGAGACGGGCGCGGGCCAGCACGGGGTCGCCACGGCGACGGTGGCCGCGCGGTTCGGGATGGATTGCGTCGTCTACATGGGGGCCACGGACATGGAGCGCCAGCGGCTCAACGTCATCCGCATGCGGATGCTCGGGTCGGAGGTGCGCGGGGTCGAGGCGGGGCAGAAGACGCTGAAGGAGGCCGTGAACGAAGCCCTGCGCGACTGGGTCACGAACGTGCGCACGACCCACTACATCCTCGGCAGCGCTCTCGGGCCGCACCCGTATCCGATGATGGTGCGCGACTTCCACCGAGTGATCGGCCTGGAGACCCGCCGCCAGATCCTCGAGCGCGAGGAGCGGCTGCCCGACCTGCTCGTCGCCTGCGTGGGCGGGGGCAGCAACGCGATCGGCCTGTTCCACCCCTTCCTCGGCGACGAGGGCGTGGCGATGACGGGGGTGGAGGCCGGCGGCCACGGCATCCGCCATGGCGAGCACGCGGCGCGTTTCCAAGGCGGTCGTCTCGGGGTGCTGCAGGGCACGAAGACCTGGCTGCTGGCCGACGACGACGGACAGATCGAGCTGACCCACTCGGTCTCGGCGGGGCTGGACTACGCGGCGGTGGGCCCGGAGCACGCCTTCCTCCAGAGCGAAGGCCGCGTCGACTACACCTACGCCACCGACGAGGAGGCGTTGGAGGCCTTTTCCGAACTGGCCCGCACCGAGGGCATCATCCCGGCGCTGGAGACTTCGCACGCGCTCGCCCATGTCCGGAAGGTGGCACCGACGATGGACCGCGACCGCATCATCGTGGTCAATCTCTCGGGCCGCGGCGACAAGGACGTGGACCAGGCCGCGAAGTTCCTCATGCCGGAGATGTGAGACGCTGGGGGCCGCCCTGGTGCGCGTCCCGAGGCGACGGCTTTACAGATTTTCCGGAAAGATCTGCCAGTTCGCCACCTTGCGGAGCTTTTCCCGCAGGTCCCGGAAGGCGATTTCCCGACGTTCTGCGGTGAGGAGGGCGTGGATTTCGTCGCGCAGCTCTTCGTAGTCGAGGGGACGCTCGGAGCGGTGCTCGAGGAGTTCCGCCAGGGTCCAGCCCGAGGGCTCGCGCACGGGGGCGAGCCATCCCGAAGCGCCCTCGGCGAAGAGGGCTTCGGCGAGGGCGGGGGAGACGGATTCGCGGGCGAGCCAGACGGCGCTGCCCGCCGCATCGGTCGGGGCTTCGTCCGAGGGCGGGAAGTGCGGCGGGAGCGTGGCGGGCGAGGCGCCCGCGAGGAGGGCGGCGTGCCATTCGCGCGCGAGCTCCCCCGCATCGGCGGGGAGGCGGAGCAGGCGAACCTTGGCCGACTCGGGTTCGTAGAAGCCGGGGCGCACGCTGCCGGCGTCGTCGAGGCGGTTGGCCTCGAACCATTCGCGCACTTCTTCCTCGGTGACGTCGACGCCGGGTTCGAGTCGGCGCTCGAGCCAGCGCTTCCGCGACCAGATGCGGGCGAGTTCGGCGTCGAGTCCGGCGGGATCGATGCCGAGACCGGCGGCGCGTTCCTCCAGTTCCTCGGCGGAGGAGAAGCCCGCTCTCCACGCGGCGGCGAAGGCGGCGCTCTCGGCGGCGGGGGCCACGAAGCGGTCGCCGTCGGCGTGCTGGCGCACGAGAGTCTCGTCGACGAGGGATTGGAGGACGGCCTTGCGGACGAGGGCGAGGGCTTTTTCGGGCAGGTCCGGGGCATCGCGTCCGCGCTGGTGCAGGTGCCTCGCAACGGCGAGGTCGAGCTGCTCGCGGGTGATCGGCTCCAGGTTGACGAGCGCCACCCAGCCCTGCTCGCGTGCCGCCGCCACGGCGGCGTCGCGGCGGCTCCGCATCGCCTCGCGCAGGGGGCCGTGGCAGACGCGCAGGTCGAGGAAGAGGTAGCCGAGGACGAAGGCGTAGAGAAAGGCGCGCCAGGTGAAGCGTTTCATCTTCGGGCCTTCGCGGGATGTTTTGCGCCTCACGCCGCCGCAGGGGCGCGCAGGCCGAGGTTCGCGTAGATCTCGCGGGTGGCGTGGGATTTGTTGAGGGTGTAGAAATGGATGCCCGCGACATCGTGCGCGAGCAGGTCCGAGCATTGCTCGGTCGCGTAGTGGATGCCGACGCGCTCGACCGCCGCCTCGTCGGATCCGGCGCGGTCGAGGGCGCGGATGAGCTTGGCGGGGAAGCGGGCCCCGGCGGCGAGGTCGGCCATGCGCACCATGCCCTTGCGCGAACTCACCGGCATGATGCCCGCGATGATGGGCACGCGGATCCCGGCCAGCTCGCAGCGGTCGCGGAAGTCGTGGAAGTCGTCGTTGTGGAAGAAAAGCTGGGTCACGATGTAGTCGGCACCCTCGTCCACCTTGGCTTTGAGGTGGTCCATTTCCTTGATGCGGTTGGGCGTGGCGGGATGGCCCTCGGGGAAGCCGGCCACGCCGATGCCGAAGCCGCGGCGGTCGGGGTGGAGCCCGGTTTCGGAAAAGCCGCGGATGTAGCGCACCAGATCGGCGGCGTGCTGGAAGGCGTCGTTTTCCTTTACGTAGCCGGCGAGGCCGCGGGGCGGGTCGCCGCCGAGCGCGAGGATGTTCGAGACGCCCTCCGCCGCGTAGCGCCCGAGGATCTCGCGGATGTCGTTTTCCTGGTGGCAGACGCAGGTGAGGTGGGGGATCGGGTCGAGCGAGGTGGTGCCCTTGAGCCGCACGACGAGGTCGTGGGTGAGCTCGCGGGTGGACCCGCCGGCGCCGTAGGTGACGCTGACGAAGGAGGGTTCGTAGCTCTCCAGCTCGCTGATGGTGCCGTAGAGCGCCTCGGCGGCGCTTGGCGTTTTCGGAGGGAAGAACTCGAAGGAGAAGGTGGGCTGCCCCTTCGCGAAGATGTCCTGAATGTGCATGGGGCTGCACTGTGCCACGTTTCCCTTGCCGCGACAGTCTCTTTTCGCTGTCCGGTTCCCGGGTTCCGGACTCCGCCCGATGCGTCTTTGCGCATCCGCAAGCGCTTGCGGAGACGCCTTCCCGTCGCTTTCGTTCGCACCCTCCCGGCGTCTCGTGCGCTAACGTATCCTTTCCGCATGGATCCTTCCCGCCCATCCCGTCACCGCCCCCTTCCGACGCTCCTCGCCGTCGGGTCGGCCTGCCTCCTTGCGGCTTGTTCGGACGGCGATGGCGAGTCGGCGAGCGAGTCCGCTCCGGGAGGGCCGCCAGTGCCGCGGGTCCGGATCGCCACCGTCGAGGCCCGCAACTTCGCCGACGAGATCGAGGCACTCGGCACGGTCCGGGCGATGGAGGCGACCGAAATTTCGGCGACGGTCATCGAGCGGATCGCGGAGATCCATTTCGAAGACGGCGACGAGGTGAAAAAGGGCGATCTGCTCGCCAAACTGCAGGACGCCGAGCAGGTCGCCGTGCTCCAGGGGGCGCGGGCCCAGCTCGCCGAGGCGGAGAGGGAGATCGCCCGGCTCGAGAACCTCGTCACCACCGGTTCCGTCGCCGAGGTGCGCCTCGAGGAATACCGGACCCGGCGCGAGATCGCCCTGCAGCGCGTCGCCGAGGCCCAGGCCCAGATCGACGACCGCCACATCCTCGCTCCCTTCGACGGAGTCCTCGGATTTCGCCAGGTCAGCGTCGGCGCCCTCGTCACTCCCGGCAACGTCATTACCACCCTCGACGTGCTCGATCCGGTCAAGATCGACATCACCGTGCCCGAGACCTTTCTCGGCGATCTCAAGCCCGGCGACGAGATTGTCGCCTCGACCGAGGCCTATCCGGGGGAGAAATTCGCCGTGCGCGTCTCCCGGATCGACACCCGGGTCAACCCCACGACCCGGTCATTCACTGTCCGGGCCGAGGGCCGCAACGAAGACCACCGCCTGCGCCCCGGCATGCTGATGACGAGCGTGATCGGCAAGAACTACCGAAATTCGCCTGCCCTGCCCGAGCGGTCGGTGACGTCGGTCCATGCCAACCATTTCGTCTTCGTCCTCGACGGCGATGCGGGAACGGTCGCCCGGACGCGGGTGATCCTGGGCCAGAGGGTGCCGGGCTATGTCGAGGTCCTCGAGGGCATCGAGGAGGGGACCGTCGTGGTGACGGACGGCTTCCTCGGTCTCGGCGACGGGGCCGAGGTGCAAGTCGAAGGGGAGTTCAAAGGCCCCGCCCCGCCCTACCAAGCCCCCGCCGTCCGTTCCTGACACCGACCGAAGCCGCCCGGCTCCCCATGGTTCTTTCCGACATCTCCATACGGCGTCCCGTCGTCGCCACGGTGCTCAACCTGCTGCTCGTGACCTTCGGGCTCGTCGCCCTCACGAAGCTGCAAGTCCGCGAATTTCCCGACATCGATCCGCCCATCGTCACCATCGAGACGACCTACACGGGGGCTTCCGCCTCGGTTGTCGAGCGGCGCATCACCCAGCTCATCGAGGACCAGATCTCCATCGTCGAGGCGATCAAGTCGATCGAGTCCTCCAGCGACGACGGACGCTCCCTCGTGACGGTCGAGTTCCACATCGAGCGCGACATCGACGCCGCCGCCAACGATCTGCGCGAGGCGCTCTCCGGGATCGCCGACGACCTGCCCGAAGAGGCCGACGCCCCCCGGATCACCAAGGAGGACTCGGCCACCGAAGTGATGATGTGGCTCAGCCTGACCTCCGCCCAGCTCACTCCGATCGAACTTGCCGACTACGCCGAGCGCTACCTACTGGACCGATTCTCCGTTCTCCCCGGAGTGGCCCGCGTCCGGATCTCGGGGGCTTCGCGCTACGCCATGCGGATCTGGATCGACCGCGTCGCCCTCGCCGCGCGGAAGCTCACTGTCGCCGACGTCGAGGACGCGCTGCGACGGCAGAATGTCGAGCTGCCCGCAGGCACGATCCAATCGCTCGACCGGCAGTTTACCGTGCGGGTGAACCGCGAGTTCCTCACGGAAAGCGATTTCCGCAGCCTCGTGGTGAGCCGCGGCGACGACGGGTTCCTCGTCCGCCTCGGCGAGGTCGCCAGGGTCGAGCTGGGGGCGGAGGAGTCGCGCCGCCTCTTCCGCGGCAATGGCGTTCCCCGGGTCGGTCTCGGCATCATCAAGCAGAGCCAGGCCAACACCCTCGACGTTTCCAAGGCAGCATACCGCGAACTTGAGGCGCTGCAGTCCTCCCTGCCCGAGGGCATGCAGCTGCTGCCGAGCTACGACACATCCGTCTTCATCGAGGCTTCGCTCAAGCAGGTCGCCAGCACCCTATTCGTCGCCGTGTTCCTCGTCGTCGCGGTCATCTACCTTTTCCTCGGCAGTCTGCGGGCCACCCTCGTGCCCGCCGTCACCGTGCCCGTCTCCCTCATCGGAGCCTTCATCGTCATCAACGCCCTCGGCTTTTCCATCAACCTGCTCACGCTGCTCGCCCTGATCCTCGCCATCGGGCTGGTCGTCGACGACGCCATCGTGGTGCTGGAAAACGTCTACCATCGCGTCGAGCAGGGCGAGAGCCCCCTCGCGGCGGCCTTTCTCGGCGCCCGCCAGGTCGCCTTCGCCGTCGTGGCGACGACGATGGTGCTCGTGGCCGTCTTCGTTCCCATCTCCTTCCTCGGCGGCGACGTCGGCAGGCTTTTCCGGGAGTTCGCCGTGACCCTCGCCGTGGCGGTCTGCTTTTCCAGCTTCGTGGCGCTCTCGCTCTCCCCCATGATCGCCTCCAAGGTGCTCAACCGGGAAACGACGCGGGCCAACTGGCTGACCCGGTCGGTCGACTGGATCTTCCGCCGCTTCGAGATCGCCTACCGCCGCTTTCTCGGCGTCCTCCTCCGCGCGCCCGTGCTTGTCGTGCCGCTGGTCGCGGTCTTCTTTCTGGCGAACTGGTCGCTGCTGCGCGGCATCCCCAGCGAATTCACCCCGCGGGAGGACCGTGGCGTCTTCTTCGTCATCACCAACGCCCCCGAGGGCACCACCTACGGATCCATCAGCGAAACGATGGACGAACTGGAGCGAAGGCTCATGTATCTGCACGAAAACGGGGAATCGACCTGGGTTCTCGTGCGGGCCCCGAGGCTCCTCGGGGACTTCGTGGCCGACTTCAACCAAGGGATTACCATCGTTGTGCTGTCCGACTGGTCCGAACGCCGTTCCGGCTGGGAGATCATGGAAGAGGTGCGCGAAAGGGTTTCGGACCTGACCGAGGCGAAGAACTTCCTTGTAATGCGCCAAGGGCTCACACGAGGTCTCCAGAAGCCGGTGCAGTTCGTCATCGGCGGATCGAGCTACCTCGAACTCGCCGAGTGGCGCGACGCCCTTCTCGCCGAAATGGCGGGGAATCCCGGATTCGTCGGAGTCGACTACGACTACAAGGAGACCAAGCCCCAGCTCCGGGTCAACATCAACCGCAACCGGGCCGGGGACCTCGGGGTGTCCATCCAGAACATCGGGACCACCCTCGAGAGTCTGCTCGGCTCGCGCACCGTCACGACCTACGTCCGCGACGGCGAAGAATACGACGTCATCGTCGAGAGCGATTTCGACCGCAAGCGCACTCCCTCGGATCTGACCAACATCTACGTCCGTTCCGAAACGACCGGGGAGCTAGTGCCTCTTTCCAACCTGGTGAGCCTCGAGGAGATCGCCGATTCCGGCGTGCTCAACCGCTTCAACCGCATCCGCGCCATCACCATCGAGTCCAATCTCGCCGATGGCTACCGGCTCAGCGAAGCGCTCGAGTTCCTCGAGGAGACCGCCGCGCGGGTGCTGCCGCCCGAGGCCATCGTCAGCTACAAAGGCGAGTCGCGCGACCTCAAGGAATCGGGTGCCTCGGCGGCCTTCGTTTTCCTCCTCGCCATCGTCGTCGTCTTCCTCGTCCTTGCTGCCCAGTTCGAGAGCTTCGTCCACCCGTTCACCATCATGCTCACGGTGCCCGTGGCGATCGCGGGCGGGCTCGTCGGACTCTGGTTCGGCGGCCTTGCACAGAACATCTACACCCAGATCGCCATGATCATGCTCGTCGGGCTCGCCGCCAAGAACGGGATTCTCATCGTCGAGTTCATCAACCAGCTTCGCGACGAAGGCGTCGATTTCTCCAAAGCCGTCCTCGACGGCGCGGTGCGGAGGCTTCGCCCCATCGTCATGACGGGAATCACCACGGTGTCCGGCTCCGTTCCGCTGGTCGTCACTTCCGGGGCTGGCGCCGAGACCCGCGTCGTCGTCGGCACCGTGATCCTGTGGGGTGCGGCGATGGCAGGGCTCTTCACATTGGTCGTGGTTCCACTGGCCTACCAGCTCATCGCCCGCCGCACCGGCAGCCCCGATATCCATCGGCAGCGACTCGAACAAGCCCTCGCCGAAGCCGAGTCGATGCGATCCGGCAGTTGATCCTGCTTTCGTAGCGGGAACAAGAGCCGGAGAAGCCGCATCGTCGCCAAGGCCCGACCGGTGCCTTCCAGTGCGAAGTGGTAAAAGAGGTCGTCAAGAGCCGAATCTCTTCGAGTTTCATCATGTGTTCTTTTCCCTTTCCGAATCCGATTCGTAAATTATAAGTCTGCTTATTATCTTCGATTCGCAATGATAAAAAGCGTGGCTCGGTCTCGGTGTCCGGAGCGATTGTTGTTCTCGTTTATCCTCAAGACTCAATTCCGGAAGCTCGACGGTCCGTTTTCAAGGAATCACAATAATGAGCCTTGCTAACTGCTTGATGGAGTCTAGCTGGTGGAAGGCTGGAGTTGCGGCTGGGCCGGGGAGGCT
>SLGN01000205.1 GCA_007123695.1 Verrucomicrobiales bacterium | reverse complement strand
CGCTCTGGTGGACCGGTTTCCCGAGGACGAGTTCGCGGCGAAGGCGACCTTCATGCAGGGCTTCCTCTACTTGCAGCAGGACGACACCGACGGCGCCCTGTATCAATTCGAGCAGGTCCGGCGGCAATATCCGAAGAGCGACCTCGTCGAGGACGCAGACTACTGGACGGGCATGGCCTACAGCTTCTCGGGTCTCTACGAGGAGGCGCGCGTGCATCTCGTCGGCTACCTTTCGCGGCACAATCCGCCGAAATACCAAAAGGAGGCGACCTTCCGCATCGCCGTGTGCACCTTTTCCCTCGCCGAGTACCCAGAGGCGATCGAAAAGCTGAATGCCTTCAACGCCGCCTACCCCGGCGACCCGCTCGGCGACGAGGCGAATCTGCTGCTGGGCGACGGCTACTTCGGCGAAGGGCTCGCCGAGGAGGGCTTCGCCGCCTACGAGCGAGTGCGTCCCGAGTCGGGGCGCTTCTTCGAGGAGGCCTGGTTCAAGAAGGGCAACGCGCTGAAGCTGCTGGAGGAGATCCCGGAAATGCGGGCCCATTTCGAGCAATTCGTGGCCGAGTTTCCCGAGAGCGGGCGCGTGCCCGAGGCGGTCTACTGGATCGGCTGGACCCACCAGCAGGAGGGCGAGCCGGAAAAGGCGCGCGAGATCTACTGGAGCACCATCGACGAGCATGGCGACGACCCCGACCGCTTCACCATGACCGATCTCCTCGCCGGGCTGCCCAAGGCCTACGCCGCCGACGGCGAGGACGGGCGCGAGGAGCTGCTCTCGGCCCTGCAGGCGCTCAAAATCCGTTCGGCAGTGGCAGGCCGCACCACCCTCGCCCTGCGGTCGGCCTGGGCCAAGGCCAATCTGCTCGGCGGTGTGGAAAGCGAGCGCGGCCGCTCCGAGCTGGTCGAGGCCTCGGAATGGATCGATCCCCGCCTCCACGAGCCGACAGTGACGGTGTCGGTGGCCGAGGCGAGGCTCGCCGGGGGCGCCCGCCTCGCGGCAAAGGAGCTTTTCACCGAGATCCGCCGCTGGCATCCCCGCGCCGTCGAGCGCGACCGCATCTACCGCGCCCTCGGGGAAATCGCGGCGGCGGAGGGCGAAACCGACCGGGCCCTGGAGTTCTACGAGCGCTTCGAGCGCGAGACCGCCCTCTCCGTGCATCTTGGCGAGGTGCGGATGAAGATGGCCGACCTGCACGAGGCGGCGGGCCGGGGGAGTAGAGCCCGCGAGACTCTGGAGAGGACCCTCGAGACCGCCGGGGTCGGGGCCGACCTCAAGGCCGCCGTGCTGCTGCGCCTCGGCGACTCCCTCGCCGGCGACGGCGAGCATGCCAAGGCGGCGGTCTACTACGAGCGCCTCTACGTGGCCTACGGGAAGTTCGCCGAACTCAATGCCAAGGCCTACTGGCGGCGGGGGCAGGCTCTGGAGAAGCTGGATCTGCGGCGCGAGGCCCTTGAGACCTACGAGGAGCTGCTCGCTCGCGACGAGCTGCGGCGCTACGAGGAGGCGAAGCGGGCCGACGAGAGGGTCGCGGCGCTGCGGCGCGAGTTTCCCGCCGAGGAGGAATCGATCGAGGCAAAGGGGGCCACGGGATGAGCGCCGACCTTTTCCAATGCGTCGTTCGCATCGCCGGGGCCGCCCGCCTCGCCCTTGCAGCGGCCTTGGCGGCCCAGCCTCTCGCGGCGGCGGCGCAGGATCTCGTCGTGCTGAAAAACGGCGAGACCCTCGCCTGCCGCATCGACGATCTGACCGACAACATCGTCAACGTGACCCTGCCCGGCGCCGCCGGCGTGACGGGCGGTTCGGCGCGTCGCACCCTGCAGGCGGCGGCGGTGGAGCGGATCGAGTTCGGCTTCCGCGAGGGCGAGGAGGCGCTCTTCGCCCGCCGCCACGAGGCCACCTCCGCCGAACTGAAGCCTTGGTGGGACGACTCCTTTGCCCATCTCCACCGCCCCCGCTCGCGCAGCGCGGCCTGGGGCGTGGCCTACGGGGCCGCCTTGATGCGCGAGGATCCGTCGGGCGGGGCCGGGCGAGCGCTGCCGGTCTTCGACCACGTCATCGCCCGGGCCTGGTCGCCAGCCGACGCGGGTCTGGCGAAGCAGGGACGCCTGCGCGCGCTGATGGCCAAGGGCGATCTCGAGACCGCCACCGCCGAGGCCCGCGCCTTCGCCCGCGAGACCGAGGATCCCGGGCTGCTCGTCGAAGTCGAGCACCTCCTCGCTCTCGCCGACTTCGAAGCTCTGAAAGCCTTGGAGGAAGAGCATCCCCGCTGGGTCGAGGACGAGGAGGTGCGCCCCCGCCGCGAAGAGCTCTACCACCGCGCTCTCGACCAGTTCCTGAACCCCCACCTCTTCCACGCCACCCGCGAGGAGGCCGCCGCCCGCGGGCTCCACCACGCCGCCGAGCTGCTCCTCTTCGGCGGCGAGCGCGACGAGGCCAAGGCCCGCTGGGAGGACCTGCTCGCGCTCTACCCCGCCACCGCCCTCGCCGCGACCGCGCGCGAGCGGCTCGCCTCCCTCGACGCCTCCGAACCCTCTTCGCAAGACACCCGCCCATGAACCGACGACCGTCCCTGACAAAACAGCCTTTTCTGCCTCCGCTCCTCGCCTTTGCGGGGCTCCTTCTCCTCGCCGCGCCCCTCGGGGCGCAGGATGCCGCCGAATCCGCCACCGATGCCGCCGCCGGCATCCCGCAGGACGTCTCCGCGCTCGACCTCTACAAGCAGGGCGGGGGCTTCATGCACATCCTGCTGCTCTGCTCGATGGGCACGATCGCGGTGGCGATCTACTGTTTCGTCCAGATCAGCGCAAAGAAGATGGCGCCCAAGTCCGTCGTCGACCAGGTCAACGCGGCGATGGCCTCGCGCGACGTGGTTTCGGCCTACAGCGCCTGCCAGGCCAGCCCCAGCAGCTATGCGCGGGTGATGTCGGGGGCTTTGCTCAAGGTCAACTTCGACCGCGACCTCGCCAACAAGGCGAGCATGGCCGACGCCGCCGCCGAGGCCCTCGACGAGGAGGAGCACCGCCAGATGGTCTGGGTGAACTACCTCAACATCTTCGCCACCCTCGCCCCCATGATCGGGCTGCTCGGCACCGTCTGGGGCATGATCGAGGCCTTCGACAAGCTCGCCACGACCAGCGGCGACGCCAAGCAGCTCGCCGGCGGCATCAAGATCGCGATGGTGACGACGGCGGGCGGCCTCGCCGTCGGCATCCCGGCGATGTTCTTCTACTTCTTCTTCCGCGACAAGCTCCAGGGCGTGATGACCACCGTGCAGAAAAACGCCAGCTTCGCCATCGACATCCTCTCCGGCGAGATCCGCCTGCAAGGCGCCGCCGAGGAGTCTGCGCCGAGCGATGAGACGGAGGAATGACTGGCGAACCTCGAATCGAAATCTGAGATGGACACCGGGTCAATCGGAACAGAGCAGACGCAAGGCTCGGTGGCATGGGCTTCCAGCCCATGCATTTTGCCCTTGATGGAAGTGGTCCCGATAGCTTCGGATCGCTCAAGGATGTCCGCCATGAACGGATTGGCCCGGTTCGGACTTCGGCGCCGAAACCGAGATGCATGGGCTGGAAGCCCATGCTACTTCGCTGGACCAGAACCACGGATCACCCCATGACCCGCCGCCGCGCCAGGACCGTCGACGAGGTGAGCTTCCAGCTCACTCCGATGATCGACATGACCTTCCTGCTGCTGATCTTCTTCATGGTGACCCAGCGCATCACCGAGCAGGAGCTGAGCGTGCCGGTGCGCCTGCCCGTCGCCCCGACCGCGGCGGAGCCGGAACGGATCGAGCGCGACCTGATCAACCTCGACGGCGAGGGGCAGTACTACATCGGCGACCGCCCCGCCTCGAAGGAAGAAGTCCTCGCCCACCTGCGGGTGAGGTTCGAGAACTTCCCCCCCTTGCAAATCTACCTGCGCGCCGACAAGAACACGCCGGCCAAGAAGATCCGCGAGTTCGTCGAGATGGCCACCGAGGTGGGGGCCATCGACCTGATCTTCGGAGTCTATGCGAACTGAAACCCCATGCCGGAAACCCAACAGGGTCGGGTCCTCGACCCAACCCTGTTGGGCCACCCTGACAAAACGATAAGCACATGAGACGACGCAAGCAGCGCCGCGCCGCGAGCGTGGAGATGAACATGACGCCCATGATCGACATGGTCTTCCTGCTGCTCGTCTTCTTCATGGTCTCGGCCAAGCCCGTCGAGCCCGAGCGCGACATCCCCATGGGCCTGCCCGGCCAGGTCGCGCAGGAGGAGACCGTCGACATCCCCGACGAGGCGCGGGTCATCATCGAGCCCTCGGGCCAGGTCGTGCTCAACGAGCAGGCCCTCGACACCCCCGGCAGCGTCGGGTTGCCCGAGCTGCGCGCGGTGCTGGAGCGCTTCCGCCTCGCCGCCGAGAACGCGAAGAGCGAGGCCCTCGTGACGCTCGCCCCCCACGACGAGGTGCCCCACCAGCGCCTCGTCGACGTGCTGAACGCCTGCGCCGAGGCAGGCATCCGAGGAGTGACCCTGGCCGGAGCGAGCGATGAGTGAGATCTCCCTTTCCCTGAACCCCGAGTCGCCCAAGCCGCCCCGGCCGAAGAAGACGCGTCCGCCCAAGCCGCGCCCCGACGCCGCCGAGCGCGAGCGGAGCCAGCGCCGCGCCCTCGTCACCTCCATTCTCGTCGGCAGCGCCGTCGTCCATGCCGTGCTGCTGCTGCTCTTCGGCCTCTGGACCGTGGCCAAGCACTTCACCCGCCCCGAGGCCCGCTTCGAGGTGAAAAAGACCGTCAAGATCCCGCCCAAGCCCCCCGAGCACAAGATGAACGTGGCCAAGCACGAGGCCATGGCCCCGAAGCCGACCTTCAACGACAAGCTCGTCAGCACCCGCCCCGTCGATTTCGCCCTGCCCGAGCTGCCCCAGGTCAACCTCGACCAGATGCTGCCCCTCGACCCCTCCGAGCTGATCTCCGACCAGGTCGCCGGCCTCGTCGGCAGCGCCGCGCTCGGCAGCGGGCTCGGGCAGGGACTGGCCGGAGGCGGCGGCAGCGGCGAGGGCATGAGCTTTTTCGGCGTGCGGGCCCAGGGCGAGCGCATCCTCCTGCTCTTCGACGTGTCGCTCAGCGTCAAGAACAAGGCCGAAGCCGCCGGCATCCCCCTCGAGCGCATCCAGGAGGAGACGCTCAAGCTCATCGACGGGCTGCCCATCAGCGCGCAGTTCTCGATCATCCAGTTCACGCAGAACTACCTGCCCTTCAACGACGAGCTCGTCGCGGCGACCCCGGCGAACAAGGAAGCCGCCCGCGATTGGGTGCGGAAGCGCTGGGTCACGGGTGGATCGATGAGTTCCGCCGCCGCCGGCGTGGTCGCCAACCAGACCGGTTTCGTCGGCATCCTCGAGCGAGCGGCGGCGATGCGGCCCGACGTCATCTTCCTCATCTCCGACGGCAGCTTCCACTGGCGTCCCGGCGGCGCCGGGATCGCCCGGATCCCCCACGGAGAATTCCGCGGCGCCCTCCGTCGGCTCGAGGAGGACCTGCCGCGCCGCCCGCCCATCCACTTCATCGCCTTCGAGCCCCGGGCCGAGGATGCCCGCGAATGGACGCGCATCGTGCGGCGCATGGGAGGGGAGTTCCGCGAGCTGAAGAAGGAATGAAAGAGCCCGCCCGGCGAAGAATGACGACAAATTTTTCGCGGTTTTCGGGAGATCGGAGAACGTTTTCAAGCATTTTCGGGAATTTTTATCGCGAAAGGGCTTGAAAGGGCGTACTTTACGGGCTCAGAAGTTTATAACTTTTCCGAACCGCTTGCCTTTCCAAGGCTTTGTTGCTCGATATGAAACTCCATTTCTTTGGTTCCATGTGCCTTTTTGCCGGGGTGCTTTGCCTCTCCGGCTGCAAGACGACAGGGACTCCGCCGCCTGCGGAGCAGCCCCCCGTTCCACCGGCGCAATACGGCGACTCGGCCATGGACCCCGGTGCCGACGGCATTCCCGCGCCTCCCGACCAAGGCGGCGGCGGCCGCTTCGGCTACACCGGCGGCGCCGACCCGGGCGCGGCAGCCGGCGCCACCCCCGGCATGCGAGACGTGCGCGACATGGGCGCGGGCGATCCGGCACCCGCTCCCCAGCAGCAGACCGCGCCGCCTCCCGCCCCCACGTCGCCGTCGCCGTCCGAAGCGCCCTATGCCAAGCCGGTGCCGGGCAAACCGCTCGTGGTGACCCTACCCGGCGTCTCCGGAGAGATCTCCGTCGAGAAATACGACTCGGCAGGCAATCCCACCGGCGAGCCGCTCAAGCGGGGCACTCCGGTGCAGATTCCCGACCCGAACAATCCGGGCAAGAAAATCTACTTCAAGGTTCCCTGAACGCGGAGCGAGAGGCCCCCTTTCGCCGAGTCGCAGTTTTCGCGCCCGGCCTCATCGGCGGCTCGCTGCTCCTCGCTATGCGGCGCCGCATGCCCTCGGTGCAGCTCGCGGCCTGGTCCCGGCGTGCCGAGACCGCCGCAGAACTGGAGGCCTACCCCGGTCTCGTAGATCTCGCCACGACCGACCCCGCCGCCGCCGCCGCAGGCGCCGACGCGATCGTTCTCGCCATGCCGACCGTCCACATGGCCGCCGCCGTTGAGGCCCTCGGCCCGCTCCCTGCCGTGGGCGGGCGTCCCGTGCTCGTCACGGACGTGGGCAGCGTCAAGGGCCCGGTGGTGCGGGAAATCGGCCCCCTCGTGCGGCAGCGGGGCGGCGTCTTCCTCGGCAGCCACCCCATGGCCGGTTCGGAAAAAAAGGGGTTCGCCCACGCCGCTGCCGATCTATTCGAGGGAGCCGCCGTCATCCTAACGCCCGAAGACGGCGGTCCCGAGCGCGACGACCGCGAAGTCCTTGCCCGGCTGCGCCGCTATTGGGAGCTTCTCGGCGGCGTCGTGACCCTGCTCGCCCCCGACCGGCACGACGAACTCGTCGCCGGAATCAGCCACCTGCCCCATCTCGTCGCCGCCTCCCTCGCCCGCACCGTGCTCGGCCGCGCGCCCGAGTCGGGCGCGCTCAGCGGCGGCGGCTTCCGCGACACCACCCGGGTCGCGGGCGGACCCGCCGACATGTGGGCCGACATCCTCGCCGACAATGCCGCCGCCGTTTCCGACCAACTCGGCCGCTACCTCGAGGAGCTGGGGCGCTGGAAGGAGGCGCTCGATCTCCTTGACAGAGAGGGCCTGCGGCGCTTCCTGTCCGAAGCCCGCACGCTGCGCGCCGCCCTGCCCGCGCCGCCGCCGCGCGATCTCTGACTCCGCCGATCCGCGATCCGCGATCTGGAATTTGAAATTTCAAATCTGAAACCTGAATGGCCGACCTCCGTGTCAAGAAAGCAAAGGACTTCGCCGCCGACCTCTCCGTGCCGGGCGACAAGAGCATCTCCCACCGGGCTCTCATGTTCTCGGCCCTGTCCAACGGCTCCTGCGAGATCACCGGCTTCCTCGCGGGCGAGGACTGCCTCGCGACGATGGCCGCCCTTTCCGCCATGGGCGTCGAGATCGAGACCCTCGGCGAAGGCGGCACCCACATCCGCGTCCACGGCTGCCGCGGCGAGTTCAAGGATCCCGACCGCCCCCTCGACTGCGGCAACAGCGGCACCACCATGCGGCTGCTCTGCGGGCTGCTCGCGTCGAAGCCCTTCGAAGTCACCCTCGTCGGCGACGAGTCACTTTCGAAGCGGCCCATGAACCGCGTCGCCCAGCCACTCGGGCAGATGGGCGCACGCATCAAGGGGCGCGGCGAGCGCTGCACGCCACCCCTTTCCATCCTCGGAAAGGCACGGCTCCACGCCATCCAATACGAATCGCCGGTCGCCAGCGCCCAGGTCAAGAGCGCCATCCTCCTCGCCGGACTTGCCGCTGAAGGACGCACCAGCGTGATCGAGCCGCATCCCTCGCGCGACCACACCGAGCGCATGCTCGGCTATCTGATGGTGAGATGCGAGCGCGAGGGCGACACCGTCTCGATCTGGGGCGGGCAGACCCCCGAAGCACGCGACATCGAGGTCCCCGGCGACATCTCCAGCGCCGCCTTCTGGATCGTCGCCGCCGCCGCCCGCCCCGGCTCGAAGCTCGCCCTGCGCCGGGTCGGGCTCAATCCCACCCGCACTGGCGTTCTCAAGGTGATGGGCCGCATGGGCGCGAAAATCGTCGAGCGCGTCGACGAGGCCGGCTGCGAGCCGATGGGCGACCTCGAGATTGCTGGGGCCGGGCTGCGGGCCACCGAGATCGGAGGCGCCGAGATCCCCACCCTCATCGACGAGATCCCCGTGCTCGCGGTTGCTGCGGCCCTCGCCGACGGCACCACCGTGATCCGCGACGCCAAGGAACTGCGCGTCAAGGAGAGCGACCGCATTTCCACCGTCGCCGAAAACCTCCGCCGCATGGGGGCCCGCGTCGAGGAATTCGCCGACGGCATGGAGATCGAACAGT
>SLGN01000461.1 GCA_007123695.1 Verrucomicrobiales bacterium | reverse complement strand
CAAAGCCCCCCGATCCCACCACACACGCGGCACACCCGAGCCCCCCGCACGCCCCGAACTGGCAACACTCCGGCACCTGAAAACTGAAAACTGCCAACTGAAAACTTTTCCCCCCATGAACTTCCTCCGCAAGCGCCCGTGGCTCTGGATCGTCTTCGCCTTCCTTCTCCTTTTCGTAGGCTGGGGCGCTCTGCTCAAGATCGCCCGCGAAAACCAACCCGCCACCGTCGAGCTGCAAACGCGCGAACCCTGACGGACGAACCGTAGCATGGGCATCTTGCCCATGCATTTCAGTCGAGACGCCGAACACTCACCCACCCCCGCCACGATTTCGACGACCCCTCCAGCGCAATCAACGATGACAGGCATCTCGAACCCCATAGGCCGCTGCATGGGCAGGATGCCGATGCTACTTTCACCCTTCTCGATCGGTATCCGTTAGCCGTCCACCACCACATGTCCCCCGACCTCACCCTCGCCGGCCTCTTCATCGCCGGCCTCGCCACCAGCCTGCATTGCGCCGGCATGTGCGGGCTGCTCACCTGCGGGCTCGGCATCGCCGGACGCGGGCCGGCCCTCGCTTCGGTCGGGATCTACCACTTCTCCCGCCTCGTCGGCTACGGCATCGCCGGGGCGACGATGGGCTTCCTCGGCGGCCGCCTCGGCTTCGCCTTCAATCCCGCCGGAGTCCCCTGGCTGCCGGTGCTGCTCGTCGCCTTCCTCCTCGCCATCGTCTTCGGCCTCGACAAGAAGCTCGGCGCCATCCCCGGCCTCGGCAAGGTCGTCATGCAGATCCGCATGAAGACCCTCCACTTCCCCCCGCTGCTGCGCGCCGGCGTCGTCGGCCTCGCCACCCCCCTGCTGCCCTGCGGACCGCTCTACGCCATGCTCGCCCTCGCCCTCGCCGGAGGCTCGGCCGTGCGCGGCATCGAGACCATGCTCGCCTTCGGCCTCGGCGCCCTGCCCGCGATCTGGGCCGTGCAGATCGGATCCGCCTGGGTCAACCGCAAGCTCGGCGACCGCGGCTTTCTCTACGCCAAGCGCGGCCTCGCCGCCGCCGCCGCCCTCTCCCTGATGTGGCATTTCCCCCAGCTCCTCGGCCAGGGCGGCGACCTCGCCAACCCCGCCGCCTGCCGCTGCCAGTCCGAAGTCGAATGAGCGCCTCCCCCGCCGCCACCCTGGCCAAGGCCCGCAGGCATCATGTCGCTGCACTCGAGCAGCGCCGCTGCGACCATTGCGGCAACCGCTACCAGCCGCGATTCGAGGAGGAAAGGTTCTGCTGCTCCGGCTGCCGCGTCGTCCACGAGCTGATTCAGTCGGGCGGCTTCGGCTCCTTCTACGAGCTGCTCGGCGGTCGCGTCCTCCAGCCCGCCACCCAGCTCGAACCCGACGGCGACCAGCTCGAGGAACTCGCCGAGGCCGTGGCCGAAGCCGAATCAAAACGCCCCTCGCCGGACGCCCCCGCCCGGCTCACCGTGCGGCTCGGCAACCTCTCCTGCACTGCCTGCGTCTGGCTCATCGACCACCTCTTCCGCCAGCATTCCGGAGCCCTGCGGATGAACAGCGACACCTCGCGCTCGACCCTGAGCCTGTGGTGGAATCCCGGCGAGTTCGCCGCGATGGATTTCCTCCGCGACCTCCACCGCTACGGCTACCCCGCCTCCGTCTGCCGCCCCGAGGACGAAGAGGCCCCGCAGGAAAGCCGCGCCCTCCTCACCCGGCTCGGCGTCACCGCCGGCCTCGCCATGAACACCATGGCCTTCACCCTGCCGAGCTACCTCGGCCTCGAGACGGGCCACGAACTCGCCCGCCTCTTCACCCTTGTCGCCTTCGCCTCCGCCACCCTCGCCCTGGCCGTGGGCGGCTCCTACTTTTTCCAGCGCGCCCTTTCCTCGCTGAAAGTCCGCGCCCTCCACATGGACGTGCCCATCAGCCTCGGCCTCGGCGCCGCCTGGCTCGGGTCCGTCGCCGGACTGCTCTTCGGAGTCAAGGAGCTGCTCTACTTCGACTTCGTCGCGATGTTTGCCTTCCTCATGCTGTCGGGCCGCTACCTCCACCTGCGCCTCCTCGACCGCAACCGGCGCCAGCTCTGGGCGCGCGAGCGCGAAATCCAGTCGACCCACCGTCTCGACCCCGAGGGCCGCCGCAGCCGCATCCCCCTCGCCCGCGTCGAGGCCGGCGATCGTCTCGAGATCGCCCCCGGAGGCATGGTCCCGGTCGAGTCCGACCTCGCCTCCGGGGCCGCCAAGTTCCATCTCGACTGGATCAACGGCGAGCCCGAACCCATCCTCCACGGCCCCGGACAGCGCGTCCCCGCCGGCGCCCGCAACGCCTCCTCGGCCCCCATCCAAGTTCTCGCCCGGCAGGCCTACGTCGGCTCCTTCCTCGAGCGTCTCTTCGCCCCCGCCGACGACGACTTCGACACCCACTCCGCCGCCACCTCGACCCATCCCATCCGCAAATACTACCTCGCCGCCGTCCTCCTTGTCGCCTGCTCTGGTTTCGGCGCCTGGCTCGCGGCCGGGAAAGGCTTCGCCCCCGCCCTTCAGGTGCTCATCTCCGTGCTCGTCGTTTCCTGCCCCTGCGCCCTCGGGCTCGCTCTGCCCCTGCTCGAAGAAATCCTCCTCGCCAAGCTCCGCACCCACGGGCTCTTCATCCGCAGGCATTCCCTGTGGAACCGCCTCAAGCGCGTCACCCGCCTCGACTTCGACAAGACAGGAACCCTCACCGAGCCCGTCAAGCGCCTCGTCAATCCCGAGTCCATCGACGCCCTCGACGAGGCCGCCCTCGCCGCCCTCCGCCGCCTCGTCGAAACCAACGCCCACCCCGTCGCCCGCGCTCTCCGCGAAGTCGTCATCGCAAGGCGGGGCTTGGGCAGGGAGAGTAGCGTCGGCAGTGGCATGGGCATCCTGCCCATGCATCGTGGCGAGACGTCCGAAGACCTCAGCCCGCCCCTCGCGAACCCGCCCGAGCCAATCACCTCGACTCCCAACTCGTCGCCCGAATCACCAATGCATGGGCAAGATGCCCATGCTACCTCAGAACACCCCGGCCAAGGCGTCTCCTTCACCGATGGCACCAACACCTGGCGACTCGGACGCGGCGACTGGGCCGCCGACCTACCCGGCGAAGCGTGCGTCCTTTCCCGCGACGGAGAGGCCGTCGCCGCCTTCCGCTTCGAAGAATCCATCCGTGACGGCGCCGTCGAGCAGCTCCGTCGCCTCCGCGCCCAAGGCTACTACGTCCGCATCCTCAGCGGCGACCCCGACGGCGCCCGCGTCGCGAGCACCGCCGCCAAGCTCGGGCTCGACCCTGCCGAAGTCCACGCCGACCTCGCCCCCGCCGACAAGGCCGCCTTCATCCGCGCCGACCGCCCCGACGAGACCCTCTTCGTCGGCGACGGCGGCAACGACGGACTCGCCTTCGAAGCCGCCGCCGCCGCCGGCTCCCCCGCCACCGGCATCCGCGCGATCGAGAGCCGAGCCGACTTCGTCTTCACCGGACGCGGCTTTCACGCCATTCCCCTACTCCTCGAGGCCGCCGTGCGCCGCCGCCGCCAGATCGGCAAGCTCTTCGCCGTCGCCCTGATCTACAACCTCGGCGCCATCGCCCTCTGCCTCGCCGGCCTCATGAGCCCTCTGCTCGCCGCCATCCTGATGCCGCTGAGTTCGCTCGTGACCACGACAATGGCGGCGCGGGTGTAAAAGAAAAGGCCGCCACCGAAGGAAGATTGGGTGCAGTGACAAAATCGTCCGGCCACCGGGCAATCCCGCTCACTGCAAACTTTCATCCAAACTTATTTCCAGGCTATCTATTTTTATCATGTCAACGAAACGAGTGCGACGGTACACAAAACGAAGTCCAATGATAAAAGGCTTTTCCAAAACACGGGACTAGATCTGAACTCTACTATTCCACTATTATTCCATTATGAACAACAAGGCTGTTTATTTTTATACTGGAGGGCTGCCAACCGCTACGGGTGCTCTCGGACAGGAAGAGCCTCGCGGAGATCCACCGCTACGGCCGACCGCCCACCCTCGGCTTCAAGAAGCCGGAGCTAGCCGAAGCGTGTCGGCAAGGTCGAGGGGAGCGTCTGCCCCTACCTGAGCACCCCTCCTCTGGGGGGGCGCAGCGCTAGCGCTTCGCGTGCCTCATCCGCGGCCACTGGGGAGGTAGCGAGACATCCGCAACCACCGGGTGAACGACGCGCCCTTCGAGGAGGACCGGACCCGTTCAAGAAACCTCAGGCTCAACGGCAACCTCGCAGTGCTGCGGTGCGTGCTGATCGCCTTGAAGACCCGCCTCCCTCCGGAATCGTGCGCACAACGAGTGCCGCGTCCCTTTCTTGTCCCGTTCCAGGCGAGCTTTACTCAAAATTTCGACTTGATTCCGGCGAAAGTGCCGCCATATTCCCCACCCTCCCCTAGCGTTTCCAGTCTTTCCAACTGCGTAACAAACGACCCGTTCGTCTAGTGGTTAGGACACCGCCCTTTCACGGCGGTAACACGGGTTCGAGTCCCGTACGGGTCGCCAAAAAACCGCCTCTCGGGGCGGCTTTTTTGTTGGAACGGCGTCTCGTGGCCTGCGAGGTGCTCAGGAAAACTGCTCCGCCACCGCCGGGCCCGCTGACGCACCCGGATCAGATCATCCCGAGCTTCATCTTGCCCTCTTCGGAGATCATGTCCTGGTTCCACACCGGGTCCCAGACGATGTCGACGCGGGCGTCGGAGATGCCGTCGAGCATCATGATCTTGGACTGGGCGTCGGCCGCGATGGTCGGTCCCATGCCGCAGCCGGGGGCGGTCAGCGTCATCTTGACCTCGACGGAGATAGCCTCGTCCGCCTTGTCGAGCTTGCAGTCGTAGACGAGCCCGAGATCGACGATGTTCACGGGGATCTCGGGATCGTAGACGAGCTTGAGCTGCTCCCACACGGCCTTTTCCACATCGCCGGCGGCCATGGCCTCGGACGCGGCGGAGAGCTTGTTCTTTTCCGCCTCGAGGGCGATTCCGAGCGCGTCGGCGTTTTCCGCCTTGATCCGGGCGAGCCCCTGGGGCGTGGCCACGGTGTAGGTACCTCCGAGGGCCTGGGTGACCATGACCTTGGTTCCGGCGGGCAGAGTGATGGAATCTCCGCTGGGGATCTGGATGGCTTCGACTTCGCGTGAAAGGACAATTTCTTCGTGCATGATGGGATGGGGAAAAGCGAGGGGTTGGAATGCGGGGCGGTCTGATCAGTCCAGTTTCACGACCTTGAGCTTGCCGGACTTGAGGGCCGGGGCCTGAAGGGAACCCAACAGGGTATCGCCGGGCACCAAAGAGGGTTCGGTCGCGGCAGCGGCGGGACCGGCCCCGCCGGCTTCGGCCTTGAGGGCCTCGCGCAGGGCTCCCTCGACCATGTCGCCGCAGTGCAGCTTCATCGGCGGGAGGGGGCCGAGGGGCTCGGAGAGATCCGACGAGCGCAGGTCGCACGCCTCCTCCACGGTCTTGCCCTTCAGCATCTCGGTGGCCATGCTCGCCACGGCGATCGCGGTCTGGCAGCCGAAGCTCTGGAAGGAGGCGCGGTCGATGACCTTGCGGCCGTCCTTTTCCGAAAATTTCAGCCACATGCGCACCATGTCGCCGCATTCCGGATTGCCCACCGTGCCGACCGAGTCGGCGTCGGCCATTTCGCCCATGTTCTGCGGGTTGGCGATGGCGGCCTGGATGGGGTCTTCGGTGGGGTCCATTGCAGTGTTTCGTTCGGGTTGTTCCGGTTCTCGATCGTTTGCCTAGTCTTCGAATTCGAGCTGGTAGCGGGGGAGGGAAGGATCGGCCTCCTGGGCGTAGGCGTCGATGCCGCCGCGCAGGGCGCGCGCCTTGCGGAATCCGTGCCCGGCGAGATAGGCGCAGGCGTCGAGGGCACGGTCGCCCCTGTGGTCGAATACGACGACGAGGCGGTCCTTGGACTCCGTCGCGAAGACGGATTGGAGCAGCTCGTTGCTGAAAAGCTCCGCGCCCGGCAGGGAGACGGCTTCGTGTTCTTCGCGCGTGCGCAGGTCGAGCAAACGCGGCCCCGGCGTTTCGGCAAGGGCGGCGGCGAGATCGGCGGGCTCGATGAGCAGGGCGCGGTCGTGCTCGTCGGCTTCGAGGATGTGCGCCACGACCTCGTCGACGGGCAGGCCCTCGTTGCGCTCGCAGACTTCGGCGAGCGTTTCCTCGTCGCCGTAGGCGCAACTGCTGCACCCGCCGATGTGGTAGCGGGCGAAAAGGGCTCGCTTGGCGCCGGGGAAGCGGGCGAGGACTTCCGCCATCGTGGTGGATCCGTCGAGGGAGGGGGCTGGGGCGACGCTCGTGGACATGGGGCGGGAATATGGCCCCGCCCGCCGCGCTTGGCATTTGAAATTTGAACTTTCTGCCAAGGAGCGGACCTTGCCGGCATGAAGCGCCACGTCCCCGGCCCCTGGAGCAATCCGCAGGTCTACCTGCTGCCCAACTTGATGACCGCCGGCAACCTCGCCTGCGGCTTCGGCGCGGTGGTCGCGATCTTTGCCGGCATGCGCGACGCCGACGGCGGCACCAAGGACTTCCATCTCGCCATCTTCCTGATCCTCGGCGCCTGCCTCTTCGATGCCCTCGACGGGCGCATCGCCCGGCTCAAGGGGCAGGAGTCGATGTTCGGGCGCGAGTTCGACTCCATCGCCGACATCATCTCCTTCGGGATCGCGCCGGCCCTGCTCGTGATGGACATGGTTCTGAAATCCTTCGACGACCGCCTCGGCTGGACCATCGCCTTCGTCTACCTGCTCTGCGGCGCGATGCGGCTGGCGCGCTTCAACTGCCTCGCTCAGGCGACCGCCGAGGGGAAGAACGACAACCCGTCGCGGGATTTCGTCGGCTTCCCCATTCCGGCCGCCGCCGGGCTGATCGCCTCGCTGACGCTCTTCATGCTCTGGCTCAACGAGGGGGACAAGGACGTGGGCAATTGGCGCTACCTCCTGCTCGTGATCATGCCGCTGCTTTCCTTCATGATGCTGAGCGAGTTCAGCTACCCCAGCTTCAAGGCGATGAACTGGCGGGCGAAGCGCTCGCTGGTCTGGCTTTTCGTCGCGATTCTGGTGCTCGTCAGCGCGGTGAACTTCGTCTATTTCGTCCCGCTGCTCATCTTCGTCGCCTATCTCGCCTATGGTCTCGTGCGTCCATGGGTCTCGCGGGAGTGGCGGCGCGAGATCGAGGAGGTCATCGCCAAGACCGATGACGACCTCGACGTTGAAGACCTCCCCGCCGAGGAGTTCGAAGCAGCCCTGGAAGACGCCGATACGCCGCCGGAGGAACCGGCTCCAAGGGACGAAGGGAAAACCCTGTCGGGCTGACCGGCGCGGGCCGCGATTCTGTGGAATCAGGCGGTCGCCTCGGCTTTCTGCTGGTCGAGGATTTCCACGAACTCCTTCGAGCAGGTCCGCAGCAGGGTCAAGCCCGACTGGGACTCGCCCGAAAGACCGGGCTCCATCAAGATGAGTTCAGCGAAGCCGGTAACCGAACCGATCATGTTCCGGAAGTCGTGCCGTAGCTCCTTGTCGTGGAGGCTGAAGTCCTCGACCCCGTTGAGCTTCTTCCGGATCGCGACGCCGGAATTCTCGATGTAGCCGAAAAGCTCGGGTCCGTCCTCGCCGTACTCGTCGAGACGCGGACGCAGGGAAGCCGCCGTGCGGACGATCTCGCGCGCCAGCTCGCGCAAACGGTTGAGCGAAGGATCGCGGCCGACCACGTCGGGCGCCTCCGTCTCTTCCGGTGCCTTGGCGCGATCGATCTCGCGGCGGAGCGCCTCGATGACCTGGCGGCTACTGTCGTGCGTCGGGAAGACATTTGCGAAGCCGGCCGCCTTGGCCTTTTCAAAAAGCTGGGGATTCGCCGCCGAAGCGAGACCGAAGTAGGGGATGTTGGCCAAGGTCCCGATGCCGCGCACTGCCTGCAGCGAACTCCAGAGCCCCAATTCGGCTAGGTCGAGATCGACGATCATGAAGTCGGGCGTGTGCTGGCGGCAGAACTCCACCATCTGGATCGGGTTCCACACCACGGCGGTCTGGAAGCCCTCCATCCCGAGGCTCTGCTGGTAGCGTTCGCCGGTCTGGCGTTCGCCGGCTACGATCAATACACGGTTCATTGGCGATAGATTGAATTGAATTAGTGTGAAATAGTCGAATTTTCATAACTTTACAGCTTTTTAAGATTATTCCAAGAGAAATTTTAAATTTTTGTCGAGTTGGATTTCGCCTCTTGCGCGGCGCAAACCGTATTTTAGAATGCCCGCGATTCGGGGGCGAAGCCCGCACCCGGCGTCACGCACGACCTACGAAACTCCATGAAACCGATCCGACTCCTCCTCTGCACCGCTTCCTGCCTTCTCTCCACCCTGCCCCTGCACGCCGACGAAGTCGCCGAGGTCACCCTCCTCGCCGACAAGGTTCAGTTCATCT
>SLGN01000450.1 GCA_007123695.1 Verrucomicrobiales bacterium | reverse complement strand
TGGTGGAGCTCGATCTCGATGCGAAGACTTGCCGGACAGCTTGGTTTTCGGCCCGCTTTCTCCGCGACGACGAGGGTGGTGCCCTCGCCGCCCTCTGCGTCGGGCACGGCACCGTCGGATCACGCCTCGCTTCCCGCCCGCTCGCGCCGATTCTTGCCCTTGCTGCCGAACACCTCGGTCGAAGCCTCCGGGGGAGTCTGCGGGTTTCGCAGCAGCGCGATCTGCTCGCCCACCTGCGTCAGGCGCAGCGACTTTCCTCCTTCGCCCGTGTCGCCGCCGGTTACGCCCACGAGTTGCGGAATCTGCTCACTCTCGTGCATGGACACCTTCATCTGGTGGAGGATGCGTTCGCCACTGGAGATCGCGAGGCCGGAGGGGAGTCGCTGCGCCAGATCCGCCGGGCTGCCGCAGAAGCGGCGGAAAGCTCGGAGCGCCTTCTTGGGCTCGGATCTGCCGAGGCCCCCGAGCGGATACCTTGCGACATCAACCGAATCGTCGAGCGATTCGCGGCGATGATGCAGCGCATCGTGGAGGAGAACGTCGCGCTTCGGCTCGATCTGGATCCACGCGTTCCCAAAGTGTTCGCCGACGAGAGGCTCCTGCGCGATGCTCTCGTGCATCTGCTCGTCGATGTGCGCGACTCGCTTCCGAACGGGGGGCGCGTTCCCCTGTCGACCCGCCCTGTCGCCGCCCGCTCGGGCGCAGGGACATCTTCTTTCGTCTGCCTGCGCATCGGGGAGAGGTCAGCGTGCGAAGAGGTGGAACGCCGTCCCGGAACGCCCGGGCACGGCGCCTCGGCCGAGCTGGCGGCGGGGCGGCTCGGGCTCGATCTCCACCATGCTGCGGCGATCGTGGCAGAGCACCAGGGTCGCATCGAAGCCTTTGTGACGCCCGAAGGCGGACGGGGCTTCGAACTGCTGCTGCCGATCGCCGGAGGCGTTCGCCGAGAGACTCGGGAAGCGGGCGACAAGCCGCGGCGCGTGGGTGCCAAGCAGATCCGCAATCTGCGAGGGGAAACCGTTCTGTTGGTCGAGGACGAGGATGCCGTCCGCAAGCTCGTCCGCAAGCTCCTCGAGCGCCTCGGGTGTTCCGTGGTCGAAGCGGCTTCGGGGCGCGAAGCCCTCGACCTATGGCCCGGTCTTCGCGAGCGGGTCGATCTCGTCGTGTCGGACGTCGTCATGCCTGGAGGGGTGTCGGGGTGGGATCTCGCCAGAGAACTCCACCAACGCCACCCCGAGCTAGGGATTCTCCTCACGACTGGCTACGCGGAAGGGCCCGAGGACCACGGGCTCGGCGGAATCGAGCGCATCGGATACCTGCAGAAGCCCTACAGCGCGGCAGCCTTGCAGGAATCGCTGTCCCGTCTCGCCCGGCCGGGTGGGCAGTGAGTCCGCTCAGAACAGCTCGAAGTCGATGAGGTCGTCGCCGAGTTCGGGTTTCACCGCAGTGTCGCTCTCGCGGTTGCGCGTCACCAGCGTGCCGACCGACTGGTCCGCGCCCACTTCCTCGACCCGGATCCACCCGATGACCTCGGCGCCGCGGCGCACCGCGAAGCGCTGGGCGGTCTTGACGCCCTGCGCGGCCCCGGCGTCGAAGGTGACCACGCCCCATTCGTTGTCGTAGGCCACGACCTTGGCAAGAGCGGGGGCCGAGGTGACTTGGGCCCTCATGCGGGAAAGCTGGGCCTCGATCTCGGGATTGCCACCGGGAGGGTTCTCCACGGCTATGCGGAGAAAGTCGGGAAGCTCGGAGCTGATCTCGGCTTCTCCGCCCCTGCCGATAGGGCCGGTGTATCCGAAGGCTCCGCCTTCGCCTGTTTCGCTCTCTCCCATCCTTGCGTCGCCGGAGGCGCCCGGGCCGGCCGCGAGGCGGTTGAAGCGGTCTTCGGTGATGCGTCCGAGTTCGCGGGCCTGGTCCAGGGATTGTTCCATACGGCTGATGTCGGGATCCTCGGGGGAAGGCAGATCGATGCCGGGCCCTTTGGCCACCGCTTTCGGCTTGGTCTTTGCTGGCGGCGGAGCCCCCCCGGTGCGGACCACACCGTCTGCGCCGACATAGACGGGATTGCCCTGGGCGTCGTAGAGGACCGTCACTTCTTCCTCCTCCTCCTCCTCAGCACCCTTGCCGATGAGACGCAGGATGCGCTCCTCGCGTTCCGAGAATTCCTTCTCTACGCTGGACCGCACGAACTCTCGGTAGCTCATCAGTCCGATGCCTAGGAGAAGCAACGCCGCGACGACGAGGGCAATGGTCGGGGAGTTGTTGCTCTGGCGGCGTTCGCCGATGTCGTCGGGGGAGATCATGGTGTTCCAGCAAGTCTACCACGGCGGAGAAGCTGCGCCAATCTCCATGTTTCGCTCAGGCGCTCGAAATGAGACGGGTTCGCAGAGGCTGGGTTGCGTTTGGTTCGGGCTCGACTCCGCACGCCGGTTCCGCTAGCCTCGGCGCGATGAAGCCCGAATCGCGCCGCTTGTTCCTCACCGCCGCCCTGGCCCTCGCCTCGGGCGTGCTTGGCTTTCTCCTTGGTCGTGGACCGTTGGCCACTGCTCCGGTGCCGGACGGCCGACCGTCGGGACGGGCTCCTCTCATCGGAATCGCCAGCCTCACCGCAGAGAGCTATGCCTCGGCGGTGCGCGAAGCGGGCGGCATTCCCGTGGTGCTGCCGAACGCCCCCGGCAGTGTGGCGCGGGTGCCCGACTATCTCCTGCGGCTCGATGGCCTCCTCATGCCCGGCGGCGCCGACATTCCGCCCTCGGAATACGGCGAAGAGGCGCACGAGAGCGTGGCGCTGCTCGACGAAAGCCGCTTCGAGTTCGAAAAGGCCCTCGTCACCGCGTGGATGAACGAGACGGACAAGCCGCTCCTCGGCATTTGCCTCGGCAGCCAATGGATCAACGTTGCGGCGGGGGGCTCGCTCGTGCAGGATATCCCCTCTGAAATCGGAACCGACCACCGCGAGCCCCATTCCGTGGTCCTCGAGCCCGATTCGAGGCTCGCCCGCATCTTCGGCACGACTGAGCTGGAGGTGAATTCGCACCACCACCAAGCCGCCAAGCGCATCGGTAGCGGGCTGCGTGCCGTCGCCAAGGCTCCCGACGGCGTCGTCGAGGCGACGGAATCGACCGATCCCGACCGGTTTCTCATCGGGGTGCAGTGGCATCCCGAAAAAATGATGCCCGAGGACAGCCTCCAAACCAAGCTGCTCGAGGCCTTCGTCGAGGCGTCGGCAGGTTGGAGGCGGCGTCGTTGAGCGATACCGAATAATCGGTCGTTGGCTTCACTCCTCAAGCCTCGCGAGAAGATCGTCGGTCGAGACGGCGTCTCCCTTCTTCACGAGGATTTCCGTCACTGTGCCGTCGGCGTTGGCGGAAATGGTGGTGAGCATCTTCATCGCCTCGAGGGTCACGAGGGGGGCGCCTGCCTTCACGTGGGCGCCCACGCCGACGGCTATGTCGGTGACCATGCCTGGCATCGGCGCGACGGCCTGGAGAGGATCCGCGGCGTCGCCTTTGGGTCGGCCGGTGGCGTCCTTGGGGGCAAGGGCCTTGTCCTGCACCTGCGACTCCCGCGGCATCCCGTTGAGCTCGTAGAAGACGTTGCGGCGCCCCTCGTCGTCGGGTTCTCCGATGCCGATGAGCTTGATGAAAAGCAGCTTGCCATGGTCGATCTGAACTTCGATCTCCTCGCCGACGGACAGTCCGTAGAAAAACGCGGTCGTTGGAAGCCCCGACACATCTCCGAAGCTGGCGAGGAACTGGTCGAAATCGGCGAAGACCTGAGGATACATCAGGTGGCTGTAGAGGTCGTCGTCGCTCGCAGGCCGACCAAGGCTTTCCGCCAGCCCGGAGCGGGTCGCTTCGAGATCGACGGGAGGAGCGAGATCGCCGGGCCTCTGGGTCGTCGGGTTGCGGTCGCCGAGAACCGCCCTCTGCACATCCGTCGGCCATCCGCCATCGGGCTGGCCAAGACCGCCCGAAAGCATGTCGATGACCGATTCGGGGAAGTCGTGCGATCCCGGGGCAAGACCCGGCACGTCCTCCGGACGGATTCCGCGGGTGATCAGATACATGCACATGTCGCCGACGACCTTGGAGCTTGGCGTGACCTTGACGATGTCGCCGAAGAGCTGGTTGACCTCGGCGTAGGTGCGCGCGATTTCGGGCCATCGATGGCCCAGGCCCATGGCGGCGGCCTGCTCCTTGAGGTTGGTGAACTGCCCGCCGGGCATCTCGTGCAGGTAGACTTCCGCCGATCCGGCGCGGGGCGATGTGTTGAAGGGCTTGTAGAACTCGAGCACTTCCTCCCAGTAGTCGGAAATCTCGTTGAGCGCATCGACGTCGATTCCGGGGTCGCGACCGTGTCCCTGCATCGCGGCGCAGACGGAGTTCAAGTTCGGCTGGCTCGTCGAGCCAGACATTGAGGCGATGGCGAGGTCGGCGATGTCGACGCCGACCTCGGCGGCGGCGAGGACGGTGGCGGCGTTGATGCCGGAGCTGTCGTGGGTGTGGAAGTGGATGGGCAGGCCGATCTCCTCGCGCAGGGCGGCGACGAGCTTCTTCGCCGCGAAGGGCCGGCAAAGGCCGGCCATGTCCTTGATGGCGAGGATGTGCGCGCCCATGCGCTCCAGTTCGCGGGCTTTCTCGACGTAGTATTTCAGCGAATACTTGTCGCGCTTCGGGTCGTCGATGTCGCCGGTGTAGCACACTGCGGCTTCGCAAATGGACCGGGTCTGTTCCCGCACCGCCTCCATGGCCACCTGCATGTTGGGCAGGTAGTTGAGGGAGTCGAAGATGCGGAAGATGTCCATTCCCGACGCGGCGGCGTGCTTGACGAAGCCGACCACGACGTTGTCGGGGTAGTTGGAGTAGCCGACGGCGTTGGAGCCGCGGAACAGCATCTGGAAGCAGATGTTGGGAATTTTTTCCCGCAGGTCGCGGAGCCGGTCCCAGGGCGATTCCCTGAGGAAGCGCATCGCGGTGTCGAAGGTGGCCCCGCCCCACATTTCAAGGCTGAAGAGATTCGGGGTGCGGTGGGCCACCGTCTCGGCGACGTTGAGCATGTCGATGGTTCGCATGCGGGTGGCGATGAGCGACTGGTGGGCGTCGCGCATCGTCGTGTCGGTGACGAGCAGGGGATTCTGCTCGCGGATCCACGCGGCGAACTTCTCGGGGCCGAGCTCGAGGAGCAGGTTGCGCGAGCCTTTCGCCACATCTCCCTTCACGTCGAATTCGGGAATGCGGGCGGGCGGCAGAACCTCGGGCGGGCGGTAGCCCTTGGCGGTGGCGTTGCCGTTCACGGTGACGTCGCTGAGGTAGGCGAGGAGCTTCGTGGCACGGTCGCGGCGGGGCTGGAACTTGAACAGGTCCGGGTTGGTGTCGATGAGCCGGGTCGTTGCGTTGCCCGAGCGGAAGGTCTCGTCGAGGACGACGTTTTCGAGGAAGGGGATGTTCGTCTTGACGCCGCGGATGCGGAACTCGCGCAGAGCACGGTCCATCCGCTGCAGGGCGATGTCGAAGCGGGGGCCGTAGGCCGTGAGCTTCACGAGCATGGAATCGTAGTAGGGCGTCACGACCGAGCCGGCGTCGCCCGCGCCTGCATCGAGACGGATCCCGAAGCCGGCGGCGGAGCGGTAGTTGAGGATCTTGCCGTAGTCGGGCGCGAACCCGTTGGCCGGGTCCTCCGTGGTGATGCGGGCCTGCACGGCGTAGCCGTTTCGCGGGATCTCGTCCTGCGGCGGGATGTCGATCTCGTGGCTGAAAAGGCCGTGGCCCTGTGCCACGAGGATTTGAGAGCGAACCAAATCGATCCCGGTGATGACCTCGGTCACGGTGTGCTCGACCTGGATTCGGGGGTTCATCTCGATGAAGAACCATTCCTTCGAATCGATGTCGTAGAGGAATTCCACGGTGCCGGCGTTGTTGTAGCCGATCTCTCCGGCAAGGGCGACGGAGGCGGCGCACAGTTCGCGCCGCACCGTCTCGTCGAGTCCCACGGAGGGCGCGATCTCGATGACTTTCTGGTGCCGCCGCTGCACCGAGCAGTCGCGCTCGTGGAGGTGGACGATGTTTCCGTGTTGGTCGCCGAGGATCTGGACTTCGATGTGCTTGGCGCGACCGACGAAGCGTTCCAGGAAGACGGCCGGGTTGCCGAAAGCGTTCTCCGCCTCGCTTTGCGCTTGGTCGAGGAGACCGTCGAGGTCCGATTCCTTCTGAACGACCCTCATGCCGCGCCCTCCGCCGCCGAAGGCCGCCTTGATGATGAGGGGGAAACCGATCTCGCGCGCGATGCGGAGGGCCTCGCTTCGGTCCGCAACGGGCTCCTCGGTGCCCGGCAGGGTCGGCACGCCGACCCGCTTGGCGAGGGCGCGGGCCGAGACCTTGTCGCCCATGGAGTCGAGCATCTCGGGGTCGGGCCCGACGAAGGTGATTCCCGCCTCGCGGCAGGCGCGGGCGAAATCGGCGTTTTCCGAAAGGAATCCGTAGCCGGGATGGATGAGGGACACCCCTTTTTCCTTGGCGAGATGGATGATGCCCTCGATGTCGAGGTAGGCACCGACCGGGCCCTTCTCTTTGCGCAGGCGGTAGGCCTCGTCGGCTTTGAAGCGGTGTCGTGAGAAACGGTCCTCCTCGGCGTAGATGGCGACGGTGCGCAGGCCGAGTTCGGTGGCGGCGCGAAAGATGCGGATGGCGATCTCGCCCCGGTTCACCGCCATGAGGCGGACGGGGTTTGCGGATTCCTGGGGGTCGGTTTCGGGCATGGGCGGGCAGTATAAGTCGGCCCGGCAGGATTTCTCCTCGAAAAATTCACCGGAGGATGGCGTCGTGGCGCTTGGCCGGAAGGGGAAGATCGCCTATACTGGGGTTAGGCCGGGGATCATCGCCTTCCGCGCGATGCCCCGTCGAGAATCCGGATTGCCCTTGCCGCCATGCCCGCACGCCTTGTCCCGCATTTCGCCGCATGCGCTCTCGCGTTCTGGACCTCTCCCTTGAACGCCGCCGATTCCTACGTCCCCATCGTGCGCGACATCCTCGTTCCCGCTGCGTTCTTCGACGACGGTCGCGGAGGCTTGGCGGATCCGAGGGCGGTGTTCGAGACGAAGGGCGTCGCCTTTCACGAAGACGACAGCCTCGCCTACGATCCCGCGAGCCAGAGACTGTTTCTTCGTTCGGACGCGACGACGGTCCGCGAGATCGAAGCCCTCGTCGAGACCCGGCTCGGCAGGACTCTCTTTTCGGTACGCCTCACCCACCGGATCCTCGAGGCGACCGGTCCCTATCCGGTCGAGGATGGCGGGCCGGCCGAGCCGGGATCGCCTTCGGAAGAGGCCAGTCGTCTCGGGATTCTGCGAGTCCTTCCCAGCGTCGAGCAAACCGAGGCCTTCTTGGACAAGGTCGTAGGGGAGGGAAGCGGAGCCACCGGACAGGTTTCAAGTTCCGTCTCCAACCCCGGCGAATTCACCGGAGCATGGATCGGCGACGCCCTCACCCGCGCCCTTCCGGCAGTCTCGGCGGACGGCACCACGGTGACGCTGGCCTTTTCCCTGTATCGGGGGCGGTCCGGGGAGGAGATCGAGCTGCTCCAAGAAACCACGGTGGCGGTTCCCTCGGGCGGATCGGTCGCCTTCGAGGAGCGCGTCGGAAAGGATGCGTGGCGCTTCCGACTGGTCACCGCCGCAGTTCTCGACGCGACGGGCGAGCCGCTCGCCAAGAAGCACCGCGAGGGGCTCCCCGACGGAGGGCACCCCAAGGGCGGCGGCAGCCTCTTTCCGGGGCCCGTTCCCGAGCCCGCCTTGGAAAAGGTAAAGGCCATCGTCATTCCCCGCATCGACTTCGAAGCCACGCCTTTGGCCGAAGCTCTTGAGAAGTTGAAGCAGGCCAGCGCCGAGCACGACACGGATCCCTCCGACGAGGGAAGGGGGATCGACATCCAGCTGCGCTACGGATCGCCCGAGGCTCTCGGCGAGATGCCGGTCACTCTGCGACTCGCCCATGTCCCGCTCGCCACGGCTCTCGAACAGGTCTCGAAGCTCGTTGGCTGCAGCTACCGGGTCGAGGGCGGAGCCGCCGTCGTGGGCGACTTCCCCGATTTGGCGGTGCCGGAAATGGCCTACGAACTCTGGTATCGCGCCTTCCTCGAACTCAGGGAGGCGGAAACGCTCGAAAAGGCGGAAGACAAGGCCGGCGCCCGCAGCAGGCTCGACAGGGCCTTGCAGCTCTGTCTGTCGCTTCGGACCGTGGCTCCGGAATTCCACCCCGAGATCGTGGCCAAGCGCATCCGCGACCTGCGCCTCCGTCTCGAAGAGAAACCGGAGGAAAAGTGACTGGACCGGGAGAGGTGGGTGTCGATTGCCCTTTGCGTTTCCCGGCGGGACGGGCCACAGTCGAACCATGCCGGACGAGCCAGCGGATGACGGAAACACGGAAGCGGAGCGCATCGCGAGCCGCGGTTCCCCCCTGCCGGGATGCCTC
>SLGN01000406.1 GCA_007123695.1 Verrucomicrobiales bacterium | reverse complement strand
TCTCCACCGCCGCCGCCGCCGCCGCCGCCGGGCGCGACGCGAGCGAAGGCATGGTCGCCACGATGGGCCGCGCCAAGACCCTCGGCGAGAAGTCGCTCGGAAAGCCCGATGCCGGAGCCGTGAGCGTCGCCATCATCTGCGAGGCCATGGCGGAATACGCCGCCGCGTGAGCCGCTCCGCGCCACTTTTCCGCGACCTTTCCATCCCCGAAAAAATCCGCCCCCCCGCCATGCGAACGAACCCCGCCATCCTGCTGCCCTCGCTGCTCCTCGCCCTGCTCGCGCCGGTCCAGCCCACCGCCGCCGCCGAAGTCACTCTGCGCGAAGATCCCGACGGCGTCTCGGTGATGATCGACGGAGAACTCTTCACCAAATACGTCACCGGCGACGCATCCACCAACAAGCCCTACTTCTTCCCCGTGATCGGTCCCGGCGGCAAGGAGATGACCCGCGCCTATCCGATGCGCGACGTCCCCGGCGAGGCCCAGGACCACCCCCACCACCGCTCCCTCTGGTTCGGGCACCAGTTCGTCAACGACTTCGACACCTGGCACGAAGAGCTGACCCTGGCCCAGCGTGCCAAGGGCGACGAGGCGAAGCTGGCCGAATACCGCAAAAAGCTCGGGGCCACCAAGAACCGCGAGATCCTTGAAGCCTCCCACGCGGGCGGCCGGGCGCGGCTGCGCGTCGTGAGCGACTACCTCGACGCCTCCGGCGAGCGCATGGCCGAGGATGTGCGCACCTTCGTCTTTTCCGTGGGGCCGGACGGCGCCCGCTTCCTCGACGTCGAGATCGTCTTCACCGGCGTGGCCGATTCGGTCACCTTCTCCGACGCAAAGGACGCCGGACTGAGCGTGCGCGTCGCCCACGCCATGAGCGTGAAGGCCGACCAGGGCGGCCGCATCGTCACGAGCGACGGGCACGAAGGCGAGGAGGCCTGGGGCAAGCGCGCCGTCTGGTGCGACTTCAACGGCCCGGTCGAGGAGGGCGGCGCGACCTACGGCATCGCCATTCTCAACCACCCCTCGAGCCTGCGCCACCCCACCCCCTGGCACGCGCGCACCTACGGTCTCTTCACCGCGAACCCCTTCGGGCTGAACAGCGTCGCCGGGGAGGAGCAGGACGGCGCGGTCGTCCTGAAAAAAGGCGAATCCTTCACCCTGCGGCACCGCATCATCTTCCACGAGGGCGACGAGAAGCAGGCGCGGATCGCCGAGGCGTGGACGGTCTACGCCGCCGAGTAGCTCCACCGGGCCGCTGCGGCGTTCCGACGATTCGTCTTTTCCCGTCGCCGGGGGCGTAACGGGCGGCGAGATGGCCGACAGCCCCCCGACCGTTCCCCTCGCCCTCGACGGCGCCGACTGCCGCGTGCCCGGACCCGAGCTCTGGCTCGATCCGCACCGACCCCGTCCCTTCGCCTTCCTCTCCCACGCGCACGCCGACCACTTCGGGGCGCACCGGCGCATCCTCTGCTCGGTTCCAACGCGCCGTCTCGTCGAGGCGCGCTACGGCGCGGCGGCGCAACGGGCCGAGTTTCTCTGTCCTGCCTTCGGCGAAGAGGTGGAACTCGCCGCCGACTGGTCCGCCGAACTTTTGCCGGCTGGGCACATCCCCGGCTCGGCCATGCTGCGGCTTGTCCGCCGGAGCAACGGAGCCAGCCTGCTCCACACCGGCGACTTCAAGACGCGCCCCGCGCCTTCGGCCGAGGCGAACAGGCCCCTGCCCGCCACGACGCTGATCATGGAGACGACCTTCGGCCTGCCGAAGTTCCGCTTCCCCCCCTCCGAGGAGGTCGTCGCCTCGATCGCCAAATGGTGCCGCGAGTCCATCGAGGACGGCGAGATCCCGGTGCTGATGGCCTATTCGCTGGGCAAGGCGCAGGAGCTGCTGCTCTCCCTCGCGGCGGGTGCCCCCGAGCTCGGCTTCCAGGTCCACGAGTCGGTCGCCCGGATGAACGAGGTCGTCGCCTCGCTCGGCTATCCGCTGCCTCCCTGCGAAAGGTTCGCGCCGAAGGAACGGGATTCCCGGGGTACGGTCGTCGTCGTGCCGCCGAACGCGGCCCGCAGCGTCGCGGTGCGGAGACTCGGCGCCTCGGCGCGGCTCGCCATGGTCAGCGGCTGGGGCCTCGAGCCGGGCGCCCGCTACCGCTACCAGTGCGACGAGGTCTTCCCTCTCTCGGACCACGCCGACTACGACGAACTGCTCGCCTTCGTCGAGGCGGTCGATCCGGCGGAGGTCCGCACCATCCACGGCTACGCGGCCGAGTTCGCTGCGGAGCTGAGGCGTCGCGGCCGCCACGCCTGGCCTCTCGCCGGAGAGACGCAGATGGAGTTCGGCGACATCGCGCACCCAACAGGGTTGGGTGGCGGACCCAACCCTGTTGACTCCGCCGCAGGCCCCGCGTCCGTCCCGCAGACCCCGACCGCCGCGCCTCCCGAAGCGGACGCCGGACTCTCCGCCGCCCTGCCCGATTCGCCCTTCGGCGTCTTCGCCGAACTGTGCGACGAGATCTCACGCGCGACCGGCCGCCTCCGCAAGCGGGACCTCCTCGCCGCCTACCTCGCCGGACTCGACGGCGACGAACTCGTTCTCGCGGCCCGCTTTCTCTGCGCCCGGGCCCTGCCCCGAAACGGAGCCGGCAAGGGCGACCGCCGCAGCGCCTCGGTCGGCTGGGCGCTCGTCCGACAGGCCGTGAGCGAGGCGAGCGGCCTCGGGCTGGCCCGGCTGCGGCAGATCTCGGCGGGCCAAGGCGACGCCGCACGCACCACCGCCCTGGCGCTGGAGGGCCGCACCCGTCCCCGCGGCCGGACTCTCGCCGAAGTCGCCGCCTTCTTCGAGGGACTCGCCGTGCAGCCCGGACAGATCGAAAAGATCCGTCAGCTCCGCGAACTTTTCGCCACGATCCATCCCACCGAGGCCGCCCTCGTCGTCGGCATCCTCCTCGGCGACCTGCGCATCGGGCTAAAGGAGGGCATCCTCGAGGAATCCATCGCCGCGGCCTTTTCCCGCGATCCTGCCGACGTGCGCCGCGCCCACCTGCTGCTCGGCGACCTCGGCGAGACGGCGACGCTCGCCCGCGCCGACAAGCTCGACCGCGCCAGCGCGACGTGGTTCACGCCGCTCCGCTCGATGCTGGCGAGCCCGGCGCACGACGCCGAGGAAATCTACCGCCGCCTCGGGGGCGAGGGGGACGGCTCCGTGTGGCTCGAGGACAAGTTCGACGGCATCCGGGCGCAACTCCATCGGCGGGGGGACGAGGCCGGGCTCTACTCGCGCGACCTGCGCCCCCTCGACGCCGAGTTTCCCGAAATCGTCGAGGCCGCCCGGCAGCTCCCCCGCGACGTCATTCTCGACGGCGAGATCATCGCCCGCGCCGAGGGGCGGCGGCTCACCTTCTTCGACTTGCAGAAGCGGCTCGGCCGGCGCGACGCCCGCCTCGACCAGGGCGACCTCTTCCACGGCGCCGCCGTGCCGGTGCGCTTCGTCGCCTTCGACCTGCTCGGGCTCGACGGGGAGGGATGGCTCGCGCGACCGCTCGCGGAGCGCCGCGAGGCCCTCGAGTCGCTGACCCTGCCGCCGGGCATCGAACTCGCCCCCGTCTTCCGCGCAGCGTCCGCCACCGAGATCGAGGAGACCTTCAAGGAAGCGCGGAGACGCGAGAACGAAGGGCTCGTCGCCAAGGACCCCGCCAGCCCCTACGTCCCCGGCCGCCGGGGCCGCCAGTGGCTGAAGCTGAAGAAGGCCATGCCCACCCTCGACGTCGTCGTGGTGCGCGCCCAGCAGGGCCACGGCAAGCGCTCGCACGTCCTCAGTGACTACACCTTCGCCCTGCGCGACGAGGAAAGCGGCGCGCTCCGCGTCGTGGGCAAGGCCTACTCTGGACTCACCGACGCCGAAATCGAGGAGCTGACCGAGCATTTCCGCTCGCGCACCCTGGAGAAGCGGCGCGGGGTCCACGAAGTCGAGCCCGACACGGTCCTCGAGATCGCCTTCGACTCGATCCGACCGAGCAAGCGGCACGACTCCGGTCTCGCCCTGCGCTTCCCCCGCATCCACGCGATCCGCCGCGACAAGGGCCCCGGGGAAATCGACACCGTCGCCTACGCGAAAAAGCTCGCCGGCCTGTAGACCGGGCGGCGGCCTTCCGCAGCCTTCCGCAGCCTTCCGCAGCCTTCCGCAGCCTTCCGCAGCCTTCCGCAGCCTTCCGCAGCCTTCCGCAGCCTTCCGCAGCCTTCCGCAGCCGCCACCCGTGCGAGGCCGCCGGGGACGGGGACCTTGCCCGAAAATTCTGGCCAGCGCGGCGAATCCGCGCAACAGTCACGCATGCCCCCGTCCCCCCTCCCTCCGTCGGTCCGGACCGTCCGCTTCCGTCTTCGCGTCGAAGCCGCGCTTGCGCTCTCCTTGAGTCTGCTTTTCGCCCTCTGCGCCCCTCTCCGCGCCGCCGAGCGTCCCAACGTGCTCTGGATCACCGCCGAGGACATGAGCCTGACCCTCGGCTGCTACGGCGACGCCTACGCCAAGACGCCGGTGCTCGACGCCCTCGCCAAGGAATCGGTGCGCTACACCGCCGCCTTCGCCGCCGCTCCGGTCTGTTCGCCCTCGCGCTCGACCCTCATCACCGGCATGTGGGCCCCGAGCCTCGGCACCAGCCAGATGCGCTCGACCTTCCCCCTGCCGCCCGAGGTCCACGGCTTTCCCTCCTACCTGCGCGAGACGGGCTACTTCGCCACCAACCAGGTCAAGACCGACTACAACACCAGCGACGAGCCCCGGCTCGTGGCCGAGTCGTGGGACGATAGCAGCGCCACGGCCGACTGGCGCGCCGCCGAGCGCGCCGCCGGCCAGCCCTTCTTCTCCGTCATCAACCTGATGACGACCCACCAGTCCCGCACCATGGTCTGGACCGACGCCGAGTTCCGCAGCGAGATCCAGTCGCGCCTCGAGCCGTCGCAGATCCACGATCCCGCCGCCGCTCCGGTGCCCCCCTACTATCCCGACACCGAGCCGGTCCGGCGCGGACTGGCGCGCTTCTACGACTGCGTCGCGGCGATGGACGCCGAAGTCGGAGCGATCCTCTCCAAGCTGGAGGAAGACGGGCTCGCCGACGACACCATCGTCTTTTTCTACTCCGACCACGGCTCCGGCATGCCGCGGCACAAGCGCCTCCTCCACGACAGCGGGCTGCAAGTGCCGCTGCTGGTCCGCTTTCCGGAAAAGTTCCGCCATCTCGCCCCGGTCGCCCCCGGCGAGACCGTCGACCGCCTCGTCACCTTCGCCGACCTGCCCCCCACCGTCCTTTCCCTCGCCGGCGTGCCCATCCCCGAGTTCGTCCAGGGCCAGGCCTTCCTCGGACCCGAGGCCGGAGACGAGGCCGAGTTCGTCTACGGGTTCCGCGACCGCGTCGACGAAGTCTTCGACCTCGCCCGGTCCGTCCGCAGCTCCGACTATCTCTACATCCGCAACCACATGCCGCACCTCTCGTGGGGTCAGCGCAGCGTCTACTCCGACCTCGGCGAGATCCAGCGCGAGATGTTCCGCTACGCCGAGGAAAACGCCGACGCCCTGACTGGTCCCCAGCGCGCCTACCTCGGCCCGACCCGCCCGCCCGAGGAATTCTACGACGTCGCCGCCGACCCCATGCAGCTCCACAACCTGCTCGACGGCGGGCTCTCCCCCGAACAGTCCGCCGCCCTCGAGGCCCACCGCGCCGCCTACGCCGGGATGCGCGAGGAGCTTCTCGATCTCGCATTCGTCCCCGAACCCATTCTCGTCGACTTCGTCATCGAGGAAGAGCAGACCCCGCGCGACATGGCCCTGGGCCGCAGCGACCACCGTCCCGACCTCCACGCCGCCTGGGCCGCCGCCGACCTCGTCGGAAAAGGAAGCCGCGAGGAACTGCTCGCGCTGGCACGCGACGGCGACCCGGCGGTCCGCTACTGGGGGCTGATCGGTCTGCGCCACGCCTACCACCGCGACGAAGCGCTGCTCGAGGAACTCTACGACAGCATGGACGACATCTCGGCGACCGTCCGCATCGAGGCGGCGGCGTGGATGGCCGAAGTCTCCGACCGCCACCGCGACGAGGCCGTGCAGGTCCTCGGGCGCGAGCTCGTCGCCGACCACTGGTGGGTCGCCCTGCGCGCCTGCCGCGCCGTCGAGATGCTCGGAATCAAGGCCCGGGCCCTGCTCCCGGTGATGGAGACCCTCTACGCCCGCCACCGCCACGCCGGGGGCGACGGATCGCTCTACCTCGCCTTTTCCGCCGGCGCCTTCCTCCAGGCCATGGGCATGCCGACCGAGCCCTGGGATTTCGGCCCCGGGAGCTGACCGACGCCGGAAACGCCCCCGCGAAAATTCGCAGACCGGCGCGGAATTTCCATCCGGTTGCGCCTTTCTGGGGTAGGGTGGACGTTTCCTCCAGAGAGAAATGTCGGAAAAGCGATCCAGCGCGGCGGTGGCGCCCCCGGGGCCGGTCCTGCGGCAGGTGCAGGAGGATCTCGCGGCCCTCACCAAGGCGAGGCTCAGCGTCCTCGTCGTGATGACCACGGCCTTCGGCTACTTCGTGGCGACGAAGGGCGCGGGGTCCTTCTCGTGGGCGGTCCTCGGGCATCTCGTCTTCGGGACCGCTCTGGCGGCGGCGGGATCGGCCGTCTTCAATCAACTGATGGAGGTCGAGGCCGACGCCAAGATGCGCCGCACTTCCGACCGCCCCCTGCCGGCGAGGCGTCTGCCGAAGCCGGCCGCCTTCGTGATCGGCTGGATCCTCAGCGCCTTCGGCCTGGTCCATCTCGGAGTCAAGGTCAACGCGCCCGCGTCCCTCCTCGCCGGCGCGACCCTGCTGACCTACCTTTTCGTCTACACCCCGATGAAGCGGGTCTCCACGGCGAACACTCTCGTCGGAGCGGTCTCGGGCGCGCTGCCTCCGCTCATCGGCTGGGCCGCCGGGGGCGGCGGGGCGGACGCGGGCGGGCTCTTCCTCTTCGCCCTGCTCTTCTTCTGGCAACTCCCCCATTTTGCCGCGATCAACTGGATGTACCGCGAGGAATACCTGCGGGGCGGTTTCAAAATGTGGTCCAACGACGACGAGAGCGGGGCAAGGACGGGGCGGATCGCCTTCGGCTACGCCGTCTGCCTCGCCGCGCTCGGGCTCGCCTTCCCCCTCGCGGCGCCGCAGATGGCCGCCTGGGGCGCCGCTCCGGGCCTGGGGCTCGGCGTCGTCCTCGTGCTCGCAGCACAGCGCTTCCGCCGCAGCGGCGAACGCGCCGACGCGAGGCGGCTCTTCCTCCTGACACTGCTCTACCTGCCGCTGATGATGGCCGCCTCCTACCTCGCATGGACGTCCCCGGGGACCCCGCAACCGTAAACGCAAACAATGGAATACGGAGATTCAAGCGAACGCGCCAAACTGATCGCATGGTGGGGGTCGATCGCAGGCATCTGCCTCGTCGTCGCCCTCGGCTCGATCTTCGTGACGCGCGCCTACCTCCTGCGCAGCGCCTACGAGGCGGAAAACTGGCGTCCGCCCCTCATCGCAAGGCTCGAGCGCGACCTCGCCGCAACGAACCGCGACGGCGCCGCCGTCTCCCTCGGCGAACTGCGCGGCAAGATCTACGTCGCCGGGTATCAATACACCGACTGCCCCGCCGGCTGCCTCGGCATGGCTGCGGTGATGAAGCTGCTCGAAGCCGAGTTCGGCGAAGACCCCCGCTTCCATCTCGTCTCCATCAGCGTCGATCCCGCCTCGGACACCCCCGAGAAAATGGACGCCTGGGTCAAGGAAAAGGGCATCGACTCCCCGCGATGGTGGTTTCTCACCGGCGTCCCGCAGGAGTTCGCCAAATACATGATCTCGCAATTCAAGTTCTACGCCACCGAGGAGATCACCGACGAGGCCCTCGCCGCCGCGCAGGGGCCCTACGCCCACGACCAGCGCCTCGTCATCGTCGACGGCGAGGCGAACATCCGCGGCTACTACGACGTGATGAACGTCCAGCGCGGCGAGATGGAGGTCGAGCGGCTCCGGCGCGACCTCCGCATGGTCCTCGACCCCAGCCTGAAACTCTCCGACTTCGCTCCGCCCCCGACCGACCCGGCCCCATGAACCCTTTGCTCGCCGCCATCGACTACTCCGTCTTCCCCCCGGTCAACGCCGCCCTCAACGGCCTCAGCACCGTCCTTCTCGTCGTCGGCTTCCTCCTCATCAAGTCGGGGCGGAAGCGCGCCCACCAAGCCGCCATGCTCGGGGCCCTCGCCAGCTCGGCCGTCTTCCTCGCCTGCTACCTCGTCTATCACTACGGAGTCGGCCACACCGAGTTTCCGAAGGAACATCCCGTGGCGCGGAAGGTCTATTTCGCCATCCTCCTGCCCCACATCCTTCTCGCCGTCGTCAACCTGCCTTTCATCGTCATGCTCGTCCTCGCGGCGGCAAAGGGCAACTTTGCCAAGCACAAGCGACTCGCCAGATTCACCTTCCCCT
>SLGN01000705.1 GCA_007123695.1 Verrucomicrobiales bacterium | reverse complement strand
GCTGGAGACGGGCCGCACCCACCAGATCCGGGTGCACCTCGCCCACCTGGGGCACCCGGTGGTGGGCGACGAGCTCTATGGCGCCGGGTGGGAGCGGGGGAGGGGCGATCGCTCCGGATGCCGCCGGAGGCACGATGGTCGTCGGCGGGGCTGGTGGTGCCGGAGCCGAAGCGGGAGGGGCCGGCGCCGTCGTGGTCGAGGGATAGCCCCCGCTGGCGAGCGCGTCGTAGCTCGTCGCGGCCGGGGCGGCGGAGGGGGCCGGGGCTTGTTGGCTGGCTGCCGGAGCTGGGGCGGAGTTCTGCGCCAAGCTGGTCTGCGGGGCCGGGGTGGGGACTTGCAGCGACTTGCCGGCGTAGATGCGGGTGTCGGTCATTCCGTTGGCGGAGAGGATGCGGCCGACG
Source organism: Verrucomicrobiales bacterium (assembly GCA_007123695.1). GTDB lineage: Bacteria > Verrucomicrobiota > Verrucomicrobiia > Verrucomicrobiales > DEV007 > Arctic95D-9. Next base: position 8,097 of record SLGN01000705.1, on the reverse strand, counting down.
GTGGTGTTGTATTTGGTGGCGATGACGCTGAGGGTTTCGCCTGACTCAATGTTGTGCGTCACGAGAGTCTCGCCCTCGCGCAGTTCGAACGGCTCCGGCGCGGGCGGGGCGGGGCGATTGGTGGCAAGCGAAGATGCCGGTGCGGGAACCCCGCCAGTCGCCTGCATGGAAGCGCCGGACGAGGCGGCTTCGATTTCCGAACCTCCGTCGGGATAGGCCGCCGGGGGAGGCGGAGGCGCGTCGGCAAGATCCGTGTTCTTCGTCCCGGCGCAGCCGACGAAGAACAGCGCCAGGCTCGAAAGACCGGAGAGAAGGAGAAGAGGGGAATGGACTGCAAATCGGAACATGGGAAAAAATACCACCAAGAACTCTTCCTGAAAGGCAAAAATTTAAAAATTCCTAACTTTCTTTCTCAACTTTTGATAATTTATCGAGTTTGAATATTTTGTTGAGCCGACTATCAAGGTGGAGGGAAATTTCCCTGCGCGAGCCATCTGGGAGAATTGGAGCCGACTCATGCTGTTTTGATGGTTTCGCCCGGAAAAGGTTCGAAATCCGCCGGTACGCCGGGGAAGTTCTCCTCGCGAAAGCGTTTCCAGACATCGCGGGTCTCCTCGGAGAGCAATTCGTGCATCTCCTCGATGCAGTCGATGCAGATCAGGGCGCTGTCGAGGAGCCTGTCGCCACAACAGACTCCGGCAATGCCGTACTCCTCTCCCCGGGCGTCGGCGCGCGTCGTCTCGCAGAAGGCGCAATCCTCGAAGCCGGAGACATTTTCCCGAAGCCGTTCCTGTTGGAAGCGGGCGAGGCGGCCTTTCGATTCCTCGGACGATTCCTCGAGCATGCGCTGGAGGCAGGGGAGGCAGAGGGCGTATTCGAGAATGACTTCGCCTTTCTTGAAGTTTTTCGAGACGCGGTAGCCCTCCTCGAAGTCGGCGAGGGATTCGCCGCAGCGGGTGCAGACGCGAAAAGGGCGATCCTCGTAGAAGGAGTGCAGAATGGACGGGATGGACTCGCCTTTCTCTTCGTTTTCGTTCATTTCGCTTCTCGCTCTCGTTTTTTTGTTGGCCGCCGAGCCGGTTCGCCTGGCGCAACTCCTCTCTGGTGACGGACCCATTCCTGTCAGGCGACGGACTGAACCCTCTCTGGTGACCGACCTAACTCTGTCTGGCGACGGACTGGACCCTGTTGGGTGGGGGACTCAACCCTGTCAGGTGGGGGATCCGCAGCCCCGGCGAGCCCGTTCATCCCTAGACTATCTTCGCGCGGGCTTTCGTCAACTCCCCCGAGCGCGTCTCCCACGATGCCGATTTGCATCGCCTCGGTCCTTGGCTTCGACGGCTTTCGCGCTACGTTTCGCGGCCATCAAGATCGCCCTGCAAATCTACCGACTCGCCGTATTGGCGGCCATTGCCTGGTTCGTCCGCTCGCACCACGAGCGGCTGCGTGTCCAGGGCGACTGGCCCGTGACGGTTTCGGAAGTCGCGGTTTTCCTCGAGGGAGCCCATCGGCTGCGGGTGGATCCGGGACCGCGGGCGGGCTTGGAGGTGATCGGCCAATCCGGCGAGCGGATCGGCTACGCGGTGCGGACCATGCCGGAATCGCGCTCGATCACGGGCTACTCGGGTCCTTCCGATGTGCTGGTCGTCTTCGACGCCGAGGACCGTGCCGTGGGAGTCGCCATCCGGCACAGCTACGACACGCCCAGCCACGTCGACGACGTCCGCATGGACTTCCTCTTCATGGAAAAATGGAACGGTCGCGCCTGGGACGAGATCGCCGCGATCCGTTCGCTTTCCGAGGCCGGCATCTACGGCGTCTCGGGCGCGACCCGCACGAGCGAGGCGGTGGCGCGGAGCATCACCCACCGGCTCTCCGAGGCGGAAGGACGCGCGGCGGTGGAGCGGCGCTTCACGGTGGGGTGGCGCGACGGGGTGCTCCTAGTTTTCCTCGCGGCGGGCTGTCTCTTCGCCTTCTGGAAGGCGAAGACCCTGCAGCGTCGCCGCTGGATCCTGTCGGTGGCGACGATCCTGGGACTCGGGCTCTGGTTGGGCGACCTCATCGCCCAGTCCCTGCTGGTGGGCTGGACCGAGAGCCGCATCCCGTGGGAGGCGACGCCAGGCTTGGTCGTGTTCGTTGCTGCGGCTTTTTTCGTGCCTTGGTTCACGGGACAGCCGGTTTACTGCCAGTTCCTTTGTCCCCACGGCAACTTGCAGAGGTGGACGATGAAGGTGCTGCCGGCCCGCTGGAAGCGGCCCCTGCCGGACGATGGAAAATGGATCGCCCGGTGGGTCCCGGCAATGCTTCTCTTTCTCGTGCTGGGGGTGTCCTTCCTGCGCCTCGACTTCGACCTCGCCGGGATCGAGCCTTTCGACGCCTACCTGCTCAAGTCGGCCGGCGGCGCCACGGTGGCGGTCGCGCTGGTGGGGCTTGCGATCTCGCTCTACTATCCCATGGCCTATTGCAAATTCGGCTGTCCCACGGGCTGGCTCCTCGAGTTCGTGAGACGCCGCACCGGGCGCGACAAATTCGGCGACCGCGATTGGATCGGGTTGGCGCTGCTGGTCGCGGCAGGGGGGCTCTATCTCGCCCCGGTGGAATGGTGGCTCGGCTAGGCTATGGCAGGGAAACGAAAGACGGCGGCACCGCGACCGCTGCTCCGGATGTTCGGCCTTGCCGTCGTCGTCGCGGTCGGCGTCGGTCTGTTTGCTCCTCCGCTCATCGAGAAGCGCAGCGAGCGCCGCGTCCGCACCGCCTTGCTCGCGGTGCAGGAGGGCCTGCAGCGCTTTCACGTGCGCGAGGAAATCTACCCGAGGCGGGCCATGAGCGGGCACGAACTGGTCGAGCTGCTGGTCTCCGGCGGACACCTCGACGACGACCTTGCCAATCCCTGGACGGGCCGCCCCTACCTTTCCTCGCCCGACGATGACTGGCTGCGCTACCGCAGCGACAGCCTCGCCGAGACCTACGAGCTGACCGTCCTCGTCCGCGGCGGCGGGGAGGTGCGTTTCCGCCTTGATTCAACCAAGAACCAGTCGCTCGAGTAGCCGGGTCTAGATGCGCCGATGAACCTCTACGAATACAACCGGAACGCGTGGAACTTACAGTCGATGGAGGGCTGCCGCTGGAGCACGCCCTTTCCCGACGAGGAAATCGAGCGGGCCCGCTCGGGCGAGTGGTCGGTGCGTCTCACGCCGAACCGGGCCGTGCCGGCTTCATGGTTCCCGGCGCATCCGCGGCTCGAGGGAATCCGCGTCCTCGCCCTCGCCTGCGGCGGGGGGCAGCAGGTTCCCGTGTTCGCCGCGGCCGGCGCCGAGGTGACCTCGTTCGACGCTTCCGACGTGCAGTTGGAGAAGGATCTCGAAGTCTGCGAGCGCCACGGTCTTCGCGTCGAAGCAGTCCAGGGGGACATGGCCGATCTTTCGGCGCTGGCCTCCGGCTCCTTCGACCTGGTCTTCAATCCCGTCTCGAACGTCTTCGCCGAAAGGCTCGAGCCGATCTGGCGCGAGTGCCACCGCGTCCTCGAGCCCGGAGGCCGGCTCCTCTGCGGATTCATGAATCCCTGCTTCTTTCTCTTCGACCACGGGGTATTGGAGGAAACCGGCGAACCGCGCGTCGTGCATCGGCTGCCCTATTCGGACCTCGACTCGATGAATGAGGAGATGCTCTCGCAGCAGCTCGAGGCCCAGCTCAGCATCGAGTTCAGCCACAGTTGGGAGACTCAGATCGGCGGACAGTGCGATGCGGGTCTGGCCATCACCGGTTTCTACGAAGATGGCTGGGACGAGGAGTCGACCCGCTTGCAGCAGTGGATGCCGATGTTCGCGGCGAGCTGCTCGGTTCGCTGGCGAACCGATGCCGATGAGGCCTGACGGCAAGGTAGTGGACGCCGGGGAAGGCCGCGCTCCGAGGGTGGGGTGGGGCTCCTTTCGCGCACGCGCCGCCATCTGCCCCGGGGTGGCTTCGTGCTCCCACTCAGCGGGTCGGCGGAGCGAACGCCAAGCCCGGAAAGGCCGGGCAATCGGGGCGCTGCTTTCGCAGTGATAAGCCGAAAAGGCGAAAGCAGATTGCAGTCCGATTCGGTGAAGTATTCGAAATTGCTGAACACAGATTAATAACCTTGTTGTTATTGCATTGTTCATACGGTGGTAAGGGGTAGATCCATGGCCAGGTGTTCATCGTCTTCTCGGTTGTCAGCTTATTTGTGATATCAAATAAACAGCCTGATTAATGATTTGATTAATGATTTGATTAATGATTTGGTGAGGGTTTGAATCGGGAGGGAGTGAGGGGGGGATTGAGATTCGGCGTTGCTTTTCTTGTGGTCCTGCTACCCTTTGTCTTGTGAAGACTGTCGCACGCTGGAGCCAGATCCCTGAATTCGAGGACGAGAAGGAGGAGGCCGCCTTTTGGTCGGACCACGCCCTCGATCCGCGGCTGATGAATTCGGCCATCCAGCGGCAGACGGTGCGGGAATCGACCACGATCACGCTGCGGTTCGATCCGCAGATGCTCAGCCGCATCAAGCGTCTCGCACGACACCGCTATCTGAACTACCAGAGCATGATCAAGCAGTGGCTCAGCGAGAGGCTGGAGGAGGAGGTCGCGAAGCAAAACTCGCGCGCTCCCGAAAAGGGCCAGGATTGAGGAGCCCGACGTCGTGCTCTGCCACACCGCATCTCGCCGTAACGCACCGCGCCGCCAGCCCCGCACGCCATGACTCCCGAGGAGGCGCTCGCCGAAATGTCCCGACTGGCCGCGGAGATCGAGCGGCACAACCGGCTCTACTACGAGGAGGCCGATCCCGAGATCGCGGATGCGGAATACGACCGGCTCTTCCGCACGCTGGAGGAACTGGAATCGGGCTTCCCCGATCTGGCGCGACCGAATTCGCCGACTCGCCGGGTGGGCGGTGCGCCGCTGAAGGGCTTCGTCCAGCGAGCCCATCCGGTGCCGATGCTGAGCATCGACGATCTCTTTTCGGAGGGGGAACTGGCGGATTTCTACGCGCGCCTGCAACGAGGGCTCGGTCGTGCCGAGGTCGCGGTCACGGTCGAGCCGAAGATCGACGGCGTCGCCGTGGCCCTGCACTACCGCGACGGGGAGCTGGAATGGGCCGTCACGCGCGGCGACGGCGCCGTCGGCGACGTGATCACCGAAAACGTGCGCACGATCCGGCGGGTGCCGCTGCGCCTCGCCGAGGGCGCTCCGTCGCTTCTCGAGGTGAGGGGGGAGATCTTCCTGCCGAAAGAGACCTTCGCCCGCCTCAACCGGGCTCGGGACGAGGCGGGCCTGCCGGCTTTCAAGAATCCGCGCAACGCTGCTGCGGGGACGCTGAAGCTGCTCGACTCGCGGGAGGTGGCGCGCCGGCCTCTCGATTTTCTTGCCCACGGCCACGGCCTGATCGAGGGGCTTGTGGCCGCGTCGTCGGACGAGCTGGCCGGGGAGTTGGCCCGACTGGGCCTGCCCTGGAACGGACCGGTGTGGCGGGCGGGCAGCTTCGAGGAAGTCCTCGCCGCCGTCCGCGAACTCGACGTGATGCGCCATTCGTTGCCCTACGAGACCGACGGGGCGGTGGTGAAGGTCGTCGATTTCGCCGCGAGGGAGGCTCTCGGCACCACTGCGCGCGCCCCGCGGTGGGCCGCCGCCTTCAAGTATCCGCCCGAGCAGCAGGAGACGGTGCTGCGCGGCATCACCGTGCAGGTGGGCCGCACCGGTACGCTGACGCCCGTCGCCGAACTCGATCCCGTCCTCGTCTCGGGCTCGACGGTGCGGCGCGCCACGCTGCACAACCAGGACGAGATCGACCGCCAGGATGTGCGCATCGGCGACACCGTGGTGATCGAGAAGGCCGGGGAGATCATTCCCGCCGTCGTGCGGGTGGTGCTGGAGAAGCGTCCCGCCGACGCGGTGCGCTACGATCTCCATGAGGCCATCGGGGGACGCTGTCCCGCCTGCGGGGGCGAGGTGGCGCGCGAGGCGGGCTTCGTTGCCTGGAAATGCCGCAATCCCTCTTGCCCGGCGAAGACGGCGAACCGCCTTCGGCAGTTGGTCGGCCGAAAGGCGCTCGACATCGAGGGGGTCGGCTCGATCGTCGCGGAAAAGCTGGTCGAGCGCGGGCTCGTGGCGGATCCGCTCGATCTTTTTTCTATCGAAGCCGATACTCTCGCGGTGCTGAATCTCGGGACGGAGACCGAACCGCGCGTGCTCGGCGCGAAGAACGCGGCCAAAATCGTCGAGACGGCGGCGCGGGCGCGGGAAATGCCGCTGCACCGCTGGCTTTTCGGCCTGGGGTTCCCGCAGGTCGGGGAGTCCGCCGCCAAGGAGCTGGCCCGTCTCCATCGGAATCTGGACGAACTCGCCGATTCGGCGCTGCTGCGCGAGCTGCGCACCTTCGCGACAGGGCAGCGCAAGGAGGACAGCGAACTGCTCGCCCCCTACGGCATTGCCAGCGAGGTGGGTCCGGCCGTCGCCGCGAGCGTTACCGAGTTTTTCGAGAGCGACGTCGGCGCAGTGCTGCGCGAACGGCTTCGCGCTCTGGGCGTCGATCCGCAGTCGGCGAACTATGCGCCCCTCGCGCCCGTCGATGCCGGGGGCGGATCGTCGGGCGCGGCGGGCCGGACTTTTGTCATCACGGGCACGCTCTCGGCTCCGCGCGAGGACATCAAAGAGCGGATCGAGGCGGCCGGCGGGAAGGTTTCGGGCTCGGTGAGCAAGAAGACCGACTACCTCGTTGCGGGCGAGGGGGGAGGTTCGAAGCTGGAAAAGGCGAACAGTCTTGGCGTCGCCGTGATCGACGAGGCGGGGCTCGCGGAGCTGCTTTCCGGCGACATCGACTCAGCGCCGGAAGAGGAGTAGGAACCAAAGGCGCCTGGAGGACCGGGCCTTGCCCTCGCGGAACTGGTGGACGAGAAGCAGGCTGTGGTCGTCGCTGAGAGTCGCCTGCGAATGGGTGCCGCGGCGGTAGTCGGGGGCTAGGGGGGGGGAGGGGCGCTTTTCGCGGACCCGGAGGCTGCGGGCGGAGAACATGATGGTCGGGCGCGGATCGGTTCGGTGTCCGGACCGGGGCCGCCCGGCACGCAAGCACGGACCCCGTTTCCGCGCAAGCTTGTTCGGAAGGGGCTGGGTGCGGCTTTTCCGGCCAGACGTGGCCCGGCCAGACGTGGCCCGGCCTATTCAGGACGCGCGAAGAGCCGGCGATGCGCCTCGAGGACGCGGGCGAGTTCCTCGATGGGGGAGTCGTGCTCGTCGACCCGCAGGTCGCGGTAGCGGTCGTTGCCCCCGCCGTAGCCCCAGCCCTCGCGGACGACGAGGAGCGCGGCGGACTGCATGCCGCGGCGGTCTCCGCCCGCCTCCTGTCCGGCTCGGAGCGCCCCGAGGAGCCGCGACGAAAGGGAGCCTCCGCCCGATTCGAAGGCTTCGCCCATGGCCGCGACGACCTCGGCTCCGGCTAGGATGTTGCCCTGGGCGGCGTAGTTCCGCCCTACTCTGCTGCCGGCCCAGTCGAGGCATTCGTTGCCGGTGTAGGCGGCGGCGCGTCCTGCGGGATCGATGGCGGCGGCCTGGCGCCGCTCCCGCAGCGGATCCTGCGAGGAGAGCAGCGCGAGGACTTCCTCGGGAGGGATTCCGTGGGAAAGGGCCGAAAGTCCGACCGGCCCGTAGCGCGGGTTGGCCAGCGCCTGCGTCGCGATCGCTCCGATGCCGGCGGCGGCGTAGGGAACGATGGCGCCGACGCCGACGATGCGCGACTGCACGGCGACGCCGATTTCCCCGGTTTCGGGGTCGGCGGCGACGATGGAAAAGGTGCCGACGGCGGGTGCGGGGCGCCTCGCGGCGGCGTAGGATCCCGAGGGGAGCGAGGCCAGGGCCGGGAGCAGCGCGAGAAGGCGGCGCCGGGCGATGGATGGCGGATGCGACATGGGAACCCTGCGCCCGGCGGCGCTTTCAGCCGCCCGCGACCATGCGGACGATTTCGATGGTGTCGCCGTCCTCGATCGGTTCCTCGTCGAACTCCCGCTGCAGCACTGCGGTGCCGTTTCTCTCGACGAGAACGGGTTGCGGGCCGAGGGCGAGATGGCGGATCAGGCCGGAGACGTT
>SLGN01000119.1 GCA_007123695.1 Verrucomicrobiales bacterium | reverse complement strand
GGCCGAGACGACGACGATGTCGAGCAGTCCGTTGCCGTTGAGGTCGCCCACGTCCATGGTGACGAGGTTGGTGGGGCTGTAGTCGATGCGGCGGGGGGTGAAGTTCTGCTTTCCGTCGTTCTCCAGCCAGATGGCGCTGGGCGCGTCGTTCTCGTCCCAGTAGAAGTTCAGGCTGGTGACGACGATGTCGAGGTGGCCGTTGCCGTTCATGTCGCGGGCGACGGCGCGGTAGCAACCGGTCATGCGGGCGAGCTCGTGCTGGCGGAACTGTCCGTCGACGTTCTCGAACCAGCGCACTCCGTGGTAGGGCTTGGGGATGGAGATTTCGTCCATCATGTCGCCGTTGGTGTAGAGGATGTCGAGGTCGCCGTCGCCGTCGAGATCGACGAGCTGGAAGCCCGAGGATCCGAAGGCCGGATGACTGGCCCGGGCGAGGACTTCCTGGGAGAAGGCGCCGCCGCCCTGGTTGCGGAAGAGGACGAGGCTTTCGTGTTCCTGCGAAAAGAGGACGACGAAATCGTCGCGGCCGTCGCCGTCGAAATCGACCACCTCGAGCTGCATCGCCCCGTTCAGGTTGATCACGGTGTGGCTGCGGAAAAGAGTCGGCGTGAGCTGCTCGAGCAGGACGACGCCGCCGGTCTTGCGCCAGCCGAACATCGCCACGGCGAAGTCCTTCCTGCCGTTGCCGAAGAAATCCCCCGGCTTGATGTCGGCGACCCTAGCGACCCCCTGGAGAAGCGGGATCGTCTCGTAGGTCTGGTCGCCTTGGTTGATGAGAAGGTAGGCCGCGCCGATGAGGTCGTCGGTGGGGCTGAGGTAGCCGAGGTCGGCGACGACGATGTCGAGGTGGCCGTTGTCGTTGTAGTCGAAGACGTGGGTCTTCACCGGCGTCTCGAGCTGCGCGATGGGCTTCTCCGTCCAACTTGTGTCCTCGATGCGCAGCCACGAGACCTTGCCGCTGACGTCGTCGCAGACGAGCACGCCGTCGCGTCCGCTGCCGTCGAGATCGACGACGTTGACGTTAGTGATGCGCGGCCGCGGATCGGTGCATTGCAGCCCGACAGAGGTTCGGAGGAATTCGAGCGGACTGTCCTCATAGTCGTCTGGAATGGGTTCGAACTCCGCAGGGCTGTGCTCTTCGTAGAAGGCGAGCAGCTCTGCGTATTCGGCGGAGTCGTGGGGCATGCCGCGCTCCTTGACCCACTCCTCCATGTATTCGAAGACTTCCGGCCAATGGCCCCGCGGCATCGTCCAGGGCGGCGGAATGAGGTGGCAGCCGCTGCAGTATTTCGCGGCGAGCGGGGGGATCTCGAAGGACCCGGAACCGGGCGCGGCGGATTCCTCCGTAGAAGCAGGCGGCGCGGCATCCTGCGCGAAAGCGGCCCAGAGGGCGCACGCGAGGCCGACTGCGGTCGATGCCGGGATGATGCGGGCGGCGGGGCTGGGGGACATGGGCTTTTCTGGTGCTACGCCGCGGCGGGAAGCCGCGGCCTCTTCGGACGGCGCCGGACGGGGAGAGGTTCCGCCAAGAGGGCGTGCCGCGCAACGGACCAATTCGCCGACGTCCCGGCGTCGCGCAGCCCACCCGAGGGGGCGCGGAAGCTTTGCTTGACCTGCTCGTCTCCCTTCCTGTAGCGTAGGATCTGTGATGCTTCTTCGCCTTTCCATCGAGAGAAACGATCCGGAAGGAACCGTCCGCTTCCGCCTCTGCACGCCTGCCCTCTGCGCCGTCGCCGCGCTCTTCTGTCCGGCTCCCGCCTCGGCCGACTCCCTTCCACCCGTCGCCGCGACCGCAGCAGGGCCGGGGATCGAGGCCATCCCCTTCCGCGCTCGCCACCCTTCCGCGACCCCGCCGCCGACCCTCTTCGAACTCCTGCCGCCGGAGCGCACCGGCATCGACCATCTCGTGCCGATCGAGCGAGACCACCAGATGCGGCGGGCCTTCTACTCCAGCATGGCCTGCGGAGGCGTCGCCGTCGGCGACGTCAACCTCAACGGGCGTCCCGACGTGCTCGCGACGAGCGGTCCGGGCAAGAACGGCCTCTTTCTCCAGGTCGGCGACCTCGAGTTCGTCAACGTGGCCGAAGAGCTGGGCCTCAACCGCGAGGACCGCTGGAGCGTCCACGCGGTGCTCGTTGATATAGACAACGACGGCGATCTTGACATCTACATCCTGAACTACGACCAGCCCAACCAGCTCTTCATCAACCTCCTCATCGACGGAGGCGTGCGCGGCGAAACTCTGCGATTCGAAGAGCGCGCCGCCGACTACGGCCTCGACATCGTCGACGGCTCGGTCGTCGCCGCCTTTGCCGACTACGACCGCGACGGGCATCTCGACCTCTACCTCGTCACCCACCAGATCTACCGCGAGGGCGGCCGACCGGCCGAGCCGATCAAGCTGGTGGAGGAGGACGGCATCATCAAGGTCGAGGAAAAATGGCGGCGCTGGTACTACGTCGAGCAGGGCAAGCTCGGCGCGCAGGGCGAGTATCTCTACACCGAGGCGCCCCGTCGCGACTACCTTTTCCGCAACAATGGCGACGGCACCTTCACCGAGCTCACCGAGCAGGCCGGAATCACCCTCGAGCCGCATTGGGGGAACTCGGCGGTCTGGTGGGACTTCAACAACGACGGCTGGCCCGACCTCTACGTCGGCAACGACTTCAAGAGCCCCGACCTCCTCTACCGCAACAACGGCGACGGCACCTTCACCGAGGTCTCGCAGGGAATGTTCCCCCACACCACGTGGAACTCCATGGGCGGCTGCCAGGCCGACTTCAACAACCGGGGCCTCTGCGACTTCGTCATCGCCGACATGCTGCCGCGCAACCATTTCATGCAAAAGGCCTCCTTCGGCTCGATGGCGCAGCGGCGGCGCGAGCTCGCCAACGTCGAAGGGGTGAACCAGATCATGCGCAACGCCTTCTACGTCCACAACGGCACCGACCGCTTCCTCGAGGTCGCGTGGATGGCCGACGTCGCGCACACCGACTGGACCTGGGCGACGCGGGCGGCCGACTTCGACAACGACGGCTGGACCGACCTCTTCTTCACCAACGGCGTGCCCGGGCCCTTCAACCACTCCGACCTGCCGCCGCTCAACCATCCCGACCTCGTCGGCCGCAACCACTTCGACCATTTCCTCCACTATCCGGTGCGGCGCGAGCCCAACCACGCCTTCCGCAACCGCGGCGACTACGTCTTCGAGGAGTCCGCCAAAGCGTGGGGCATCGACCACCTCGGCATGTCCTACGGCGCCTGCCTCGCCGACCTCGACGGCGACGGGCGGCTCGACCTGCTCGTGAGCAATCTCGAGGATCCGCTCAGCGTCTACCACAACGTCGGCGCCGAGGGCCACTCCATCGTCGTGGAACTGCTCGGCACCCGCAGCAACCTACGCGGCGTGGGTGCCGCCGTCGCCGCGACCACGCCCGACGGCGTCACCCGCAGCCGCCAGTTCTTCCCCTATGGCGGCTACCTCGATTCCGACGAGCCCATCGTCCACTTCGGCCTCGGCGACCAGGAAAAGGTCGAGCGGCTCGAGATCCGCTGGCCGGGCGGGGCGCGCCAGGTCTTCGCCGATCTTGCCGCCGGCCACCGCTACCGCGTCACCGAGCCGGACGAAGACGCCGCGAAGGAGGAACCGGTCAAGAGCATGGCGCCCGATACGACCCGATTCCGCCGCTCTCCGGCCCTCGACGAGCACCCCCACGTCGAGGACGAATACGACGACTTCGCCCGCCAGCCGCTCATGACCTTCAAGCTTTCGCAGCTGGGGCCGGGCCAGGCCTGGGGCGACATCGACGGCGACGGCGTGCCCGACCTCTTCCTCGGCGGGGCGTCGGGCCAGCCGGGGCGGCTTTTCCTCAACCGCACGCCGCAGGGCTCGAGCGATATCGTGTTCGAACCCGTCGCAGTGCCCGCCTTCGAAGAGGACGCCCTGCACGAGGACATGGGCGCCGCCTTCGTCGACGCCACCGGCGACGGACGGCTCGACCTCTACGTCGCCAGCGGCAGCGTCGAATGCCCCGCGGGCGACGAGATGCTGCGCGACCGGCTCTACCTCAACCAAGGCGACGGCACCTTCGCCAAGGCGCCCGACGGCATGCTGCCGGACCTGCGGGAAAGCTCCGGAGTCGTCGCCGTGGCCGACTTCACCCGCGACGGACGCCTCGAGATCTTCGTCGGCGCCCGCTCCATCCCCGGCCTCTACCCCCAGCCTCCCCGCAGCGTCCTGCTGCGATGGGACGGCGAACGCTACGTCGATGCCCTCGAAAGTCTCGGCCCCGATCTCGCTGCGGTCGGAATGGTCTGCGGCGCAGTCTGGACCGACGTCGACGGAGACGGCTGGATCGACCTGCTCGTCGCCACCGACTGGGGCCCGGTGCGGCTCTACCGCAACGAAGGGGGCCGCCTCGCCGAAACGACCGAGCAGGCCGGCCTTGCGGGCGAGGGCCTCGAGTCCCTCGGCTGGTGGACCGGCATCGACGCCCGCGACCTCACCGGGAACGGCCACATCGACTTCGTCGCCTCCAACATGGGGCTCAACACCCAGTATCAACCCGCCCTGCTCTTTCCCGAGCTGCTCTTCAGCAACGATTTCGACGACACCGGGCAGCACAACATCGTCGAGGCCCGCTTCGTCGAGGAAAACGGCGCGAAACCGCTCTACCCGCGCGCCACCTTCCACGACGCCGACTTCGCCATGCCCTTCATCGGACGCCTCTGCCAGACCTACGCGAACTACGCGAGGCTCCAGATAACCGACATCTATCCCTTCGAGAAGCTCCAGTCGGCCCTGCAGCTGCGGACCAACTGCGCCGAGAGCTCCGCCTTCCTCAACGACGGCGGCGGCCGCTTCACTCGCGTGCCGCTGCCGCGCATCACCCAAGTTTCGCCTGGCTTCGGCATCGTGCTCGCCGACGTGGACCTCGACGGGCGGCCCGACTGCTACCTCGTCCACAACCACTACAACCCCACCGAGGAGATCGGGGAAATGGCCATGGGCCTGAGCCAGCTCCTCCTCGGCACCGGCGACCCCGCCGCCCCCTTCCGCGCGGTCGGGTCCCAGTCCAGCGGACTCGAGCTCCGCGGCGACGCAAAGAGCCTCGGCACCATCGACATCAACCGCAACGGCTGGGTCGATTTCCTCGCCGGAGTGAACAACGCCGAGCCCGAACTCTTCGTGCACCACCCCGGGACTCCCTTGCAGCCCTGGAGCGAGGTGCGGGGTCCGCTCGCGCTCGCGGCGTCGGAGGCGCGGGCCGACCTCGGGGGAGACGGAGACGACGAGGAGGAAGGCGACGAAGGCACGCCTCTGCGGATCGTGCTGCGAGGAGCTCCCGGCAACCCGCAGGCGATCGGCAGCCGGGTTTCGGTGAGCTGCGAGGGACTGCCCGACCAGACCGCCGAGGTGCGCGGCGGCGGCAGCTACCTCGCCCACCACGATCCCGCGCTCGTCTTCGCCCGGCGCGCCGGCGACCCCGCCACCGTGCGGATTCGCTGGCCCGACGGCGCCGAGGAGAGCCTCGAGGCGCCGGTTGGGGATCTCGAACTCGTCGTGGAGAAGGAAAACCCGTAGGACCTTTCTCTGCAGGCACACGCGGGGGATGCACGCCGACGATTTTGCAAGTAAGCTCCCGCCTCCCTGCGCGACGTAACCCTCCATCGCAAACCGCTTCCTCCCGCCGCGCGCAGGATTCCTCTCCCCAAACCACATCCCACCCACAGCATGAGCGCCCTCCACCTCGACACTTCCAACTTCGACTCCACCCTCGCCGACACCGAGCTTCCCGTGCTCGTCGATTTCCACGCCGAATGGTGCGGGCCCTGCAAAATGCTCGGCCCCGTCGTCGAGCAGATCGCCTCCGAAAAAGAGGGCGAAGCGCTCGTCGCAAAAGTCGACATCGACGCCGCGCGCGAACTCGCGACGCGCTACCGCATCACCTCGGTGCCGACCCTGATGGTCTTCAAAGGCGGCGAACCCGTCTCCACCGCCCGCGGCGTCCAGACCAAGGCGGCCATCGAGGCCATGATCCAGGAAGCCGCCGCAGGCTGAGCCCCGCCGCCGGTCTTGCCAAGGCCGAGTCCGCATCGTAACGTCTCGCGAATCCGCCTGCCGAATCCCACCCAATCCAAAGAACCATGAAATCCATCCTTCCCGCCCTCCTGGCCGCCTTCGCCCTGTTCTTCCCCGCCGCCACGTCGCAGGCGGAAGAGTCCGGCGCCGTCTACCAGATCAAGGTCGCCGACATGTCCTGCGCCGGCTGCGCCCTCACCATCACCGACGAACTCAAGAAGCTCGACCAAGTCACCGAGGTCTTCGTCGATCCCCGCACCAAGACGGCCCTCTTCGCCACCGGCAGCGCCGAAGGTCCCGGCAAGAAAGCCGTCTTCAAGGCGGTGAAGGCAGCCGGCTACGAGCCCTCGGCCTTCTCCAAGGTCGAGTCGGGCTTCGCCGAGGCCAAGTCGGCGCTGGTTTCGGGGAAGGGCTGACAAGCCCCCCTTCCCGCGACGCCTTCCGAAATCCCGCGGGCCGAACCAGACCGGCCTGCGGGATTTTTCGCCTTCCGGGCCCGACGATCGCCGTCCGCCGATCGACGATGGACACCATCTACCTCAGTCTCGCCACCGCAGTCTTCCTCGCAGGCTTCGTCCTCGCCGCGCTCTCGTGGAGGCGCGAGAGCGGCAGACCCCACGGGCTCAACATCCCGCTTGCGGTCCTCGGCCTCGCCTGCCAGACGCTCTTCCTCCACGACCGCGGACAGCTCCACGGCCGCTGCCCCATCACCAACGGAGGCGAGGTCCTCGTCTTCGTCTGCTGGAGCCTCGTCCTCATGTACCTGCTGCTCGGGCGTGCCTTCCGCCTCTCCTTGCTCGGCGCCTTCACCATGCCCATCGTCTTCGTGCTGCAAGTCGCCGCGCTTCTCTACCTCGCCCTCGCCGACCCCGGCGCGCGCCCCCCTTCGCGCCTCGACCCCTGGCTCGAGCTGCACGCCGCGATGTCCCTGCTCGCCTACGGCGCCTTCGGCCTCGCCGCCATCGCCGGCGTCATGCACCTGATCCAGGATCGCCAGCTCAAGAGCCACAAGCCGAGCCGCCTCTTCTACTCGATGCCGCCGATCCGCTACCTCGCCATCGCCCTCGGCCGCCTCGTCGCCATCGGCGCCGTCCTGCTCAGCATCGGCATTTTCGCGGCCTTCCTCATGGACGTGCGGCCCGATGCGGTCCACCTCTTCGTCTCCGGCGCGGTCTGGATCGTCTACGCTCTCCT
This sequence comes from Verrucomicrobiales bacterium, assembly GCA_007123695.1. Lineage (GTDB taxonomy): Bacteria > Verrucomicrobiota > Verrucomicrobiia > Verrucomicrobiales > DEV007 > Arctic95D-9. The sequence continues at coordinate 1,417 of SLGN01000119.1, read as the reverse complement.
GCTCGCGGTCCATCTCTGGAGGCGGCTGCCGCCCAAGCGGCTCGCCCTCTCCGCCATCGCCGCCTTCGCCTTCGCCCTCGCGACCCTCGCCGCGCTCTGAGCCTCCGCACCCTTTGTCCCTCGTACCCGCCAACCCCTGTTCCCGGTGTCCATCTTCTGTCTCGGCGTCAACCACAAAACCGCCCCGGTCGAGATCCGGGAGCGGCTCGCCATCGCCGAGCATTCCGTGCCCGCGCATCTCGGCGAAATCTGCGGACTGCCCGCCATTGACGAAGCCGTCGTCCTCTCCACCTGCAACCGCGTCGAAATCTACGGCGCCGCGCCCGACGACACGGTCGCCCTCGACCGGCTCGTCGCCTACCTCGAGAGCCATTTCGCCGTCGCCCCTGGCGAGGTCGAATTCTACCGCCTCCACGACGAAGCCGCCGCCCACCACCTCTTCGAAGTCGCCAGCGGGCTCGACTCCATGGTGCTCGGCGAGACAGAGATCTTCGGCCAGGTCAAGAAGGCCTACGCCCTCGCCCAGGGCGCCGGGTCCACCGCCCGCCGGATGAACAAGCTCTTCCAGCAGTCCTTCTCCGTCGGCAAGCTCGTACGCTCCGGCACCAGCATCCAGCAGGGCTCGACCTCGGTCGGATCCGCCGCCGTCGATCTCGCCGAGCGGATCTTCGGCAGCCTCAAGGGCTGCCGCGTCATGGTCGTCGGCGCCGGCGAGATGAGCCGCACCACCGCCCAGAGCCTCCTCTCCCGCGGCGCCCGCAGCATCATCGTGTCGAACCGCAGCTACGACAAGGCCGTCGAACTCGCCGCCGAGCTCAATGGCGAAGCGGTGCGATTCGACGAGTGGGAAACCAAGCTCGACCACGTCGACATCGTCGTCTCCTCCACCGCCGCGCCGCACGCCGTCATCCACGCCTCGACCGTGCGGCGGCTCATGGAGCGGCGCCGGGGCCATTCCCTCTTCCTCATCGACATCGCCGTTCCCCGCGACATCGAGGAGGAGGTCGACGAAATCGACAACGTCTACCTCTACAACATCGACCAGCTCCAGCAGATCGCCGACGAAGGGCGCGCCCGGCGCGAACGCCAGATCGCCGTCTGCCGCGACCTGATCGCCGCCTTTCTCAAGGAAAAGGGGATCGAAGCCCTCGCCCCCACGCCCGGAGAGCGCGACGGCCCCGCAGGCAAGGAAGCCGGACAAGGCCGCAGCGACAACCCCGGCCGACCCCTCCCCCAAGCATGAGCAGCCAGCCCCTCGTCCTCGGCACCCGCGGTAGCGAACTTGCCCTCGCCCAAGCCACCCTGACCCGCGAAGCCCTCGCCGCCGCCGGCATCGGCTGCGAGGTGAAGATCGTCCACACCATCGGCGACAAGCGGCCCGACCTGAAGCTCAGCGAATTCAGCCAGGGCGAGAACG
>SLGN01000331.1 GCA_007123695.1 Verrucomicrobiales bacterium | reverse complement strand
CAGCGGAGGCGGCCCGTGGATGCGCATCGACTACCTCTTCTGCGACCGGGAAACCTGGGAGACGCGGTGGTGCCTCACGGAAGAGGAGCGGCCCTCGCAGCATCGGGCGGTGGCGGCGCAGTTCCGGCTGCGGGAGGCGCAGTGAGGGCGCCGTCGAGGCGGAAAAGCCGCAGGGGACGCGAGCCTCCTCGCTTTCTCAACGACTCGATCACGGTGGCGCCGACGGCGTCCGGTTCGCTCCCGGCAAGGAGGCTTTCCGCCAGAGGCCAGTGCTCGGGGAGGTCTTCGCGTCCGCCGCTGTCCTCGACGACGGCGTAGCGGACCGCCTCCTGTGCGAGCAGCGCCCGGAACTCGCGCTCCCCCTCGAAGGCGACGCGGTAGCCGCGTCCGAGCCAGTCGCTGGCCGCGAGCAGCTTGCTGCCCCGGAGGACGCGGAGACGGTCCGGCCCGGCGAAGGCGGCGGCGGCGGTGAGGGCGCCCTCGCCGGTGGCGTCGGCGACGACGAGCAGGCCGAGGCGTTCGGATCGGGGCCGGGAGGGGGGCTCGTCCGCCACCTTGCCCGATCCTCCCGATCCGTCCGGGTAGCCGACATCGCCGTTTTCGGCGAGGACGAGAGAGACGACTTCGGAGGCACCGGTGTAGCGCTTTTCCACGGGGCGTAGCGGAGAGGCGCCGAGGAGGGCGAGCGCGGCGAAGGCGGGGACGCCCCAGGCGGCAAGCCAGGGGCGGAGACAGGAAAGCGCCGAACGCAGGGCCCATGCGCCGGCGACGAGGGCGGCCGGGAGGAGGGGGAGCAGGTAGCGCAGGTCGAGACCGGCGGGGACGCCGAGGGCGAGCAAGAGCACGGCGAAGGCGAGGGCAAGGGCGACGCAGGCGCCTTCGTTGGGCGGGATGCGCCTGCGGATGGCGGCCAAGGGCAGGCAGAAGAGGGGGGAAAGAGCGAGGACGGCGAACGCGGGCCAGCCGATCAGCTCGGCCAGCCCCCCGAAATAGAAGGCGCAGGCTTCGCGGATATAGGAGCCCGGGTCGGCGTCGGCCATGCCCTCGGCGGTGATTCCGTAGGTCGCCCACATCCAAGGCAGGGCGAGGCCGAGGACGGGGAGGGGTGCAGCCCAGAGACGGGGATCGCGGACAAGCGACCAGCGTCCCGCGAGGGCGATGGCGAGCGGAGGGAGGAGGGCGAGACAGAGGCCGGAGCCCTTCACGAGGATGGCGAGCGCCGCCCAGGTTCCAAAGGCGAGGGAGTCGCGGAGCCTGCCGCGGCGGAGAAAGCGGAGAAAGGCCATCGCGGCGAGCAGGGCGCAGAGGACGAGCAGAGTGTCCGACATCACGATGGCCGTGTAGGTGCGGAACAAGGGCATGAGGCAGAGGACGAGGCCGAGAAAGAGGGGATCGCGTCCGGATCCGAGCGTTTCGCGGGCGAGTCGCCACGTGGTCCATGCGGCGGCTGCGGAGACGAGGGCCATGAGCAGGAGCTGGGCTGCGGGAATGCGCCAGGGCAGGAGCCAAAGCCCGGCGAGCAGGTAGAAGCCGGGGGGATAGTGGCCGATGGCGACCTTCGGAAAGCGGTCGTAGTAGGTCTCGGCGTAGCGGACCGGATGCGCTTGTTCGCGCCAGCCGCCGGCGAGGTAGTCCCGCAGCATCAGGCTGGTGACGACGTGGGCGCCCTCGTCGGCATGTCCTCCGAAGTCGCTGCGCCAGGCGCCGGTGGAGAGCTGAAGGGCGAGGACGAGGGCGAAGGAGGCGACGAAGACGAGGAGCGCGGACGGCCGGGCCGTCCTCTGCCCGCAGTCCTGAGTTTCCGCTGGCGGGGAGTCCGATCCGAGAGAAGCGTTCACGGCATCGAACGAAGATGAAAATGGACGGGACGCAAGAGACGAAGGCGGAATTCGACGAATTCGCCGAGGACTACGACGAGATCCTCGGGCGTGGCCTCCGCCTGAGCGGCGAGGGCAAGGAGTATTTCGCCGAGGGCCGCATGCGGCATCTGCGGCGGGTTCTCGCGAGCCACGGGCTAGGTTGCGGCAAGGCGCTCGACTTCGGCTGCGGCACGGGAACGGCCACCCCGTATTTTTTCGAAGAGCTTGGGGTGGAGCGGCTTCTCGGGGTCGATCCCTCGGAGCGCTCGCTGGAGCAGGCGCGGGCGAGGTGGGGCGGGGAGAAGGTTGCCTTCGCCACGACGGCGGGGGAGGGGGAGGAGGACTTCGACCTGGCCTTCTGCAACGGGGTCTTCCACCATATTGCTCCGCAGGAGCGGGACGGGGCGCTGCGCTGGATCTGGCGGCGGCTGCGTCCCGGGGGATGTTTTGCCTTTTGGGAGAACAATCCGTGGAATCCGCTGACGCGGCTCGCCATGGCCCGCGTGCCCTTCGACGCCGACGCTGTGCTGGTGTGGCCACGCGAGGCGAAGCGGCTGCTGGAGCGGAACGGGTTCGAGGTGCTGGCGACGGACTTCGTGTTTTTCTTTCCGCGCTTCGCAGGGAGCCTTCGGCCGATCGAACCGTGGCTCGCCTGGCTGCCGCTCGGGGGGCAGTACCTGGTGCTGGCGAGGAAGCGAACAAAGTAGTCCAGCGCTTTAGCGCGTGGCGGGAGGGATTGACGATTGACGATTGAGGATTTTGGATTTTGGATTTTGGATTTTGGATTTTGGATTTTGGATTTTGGATTTGGCTTGAGCTTCGAATCGGCCTGCGGAACGGATCGCCTTGCCGCGATCGATGCGAACAAAGTAGTCCAGCGCTTCAGCGCGTGGCGGAGGATGGGCGTTTGTCATTGCCGCGTTCGAAGCGGCAGGAATTCGAGCGCTTTCCCAAACGTGGTTCAGACCTCGCCCACGGATCCTCCGCATCGACCCTAAGGCTGATACGCCCGCCGGGCCACCAACTCACCTCCCGCCCCCCAAATCTACCGACGGCGGGACTCGAACCCGCACGAGCGTTGGCTCAGCGGATTTTAAGTCCGCAGCGTCTACCATTCCGCCACGTCGGTGCGACGATCTCTGTTGTAGCCCGGCAAAGCCCCCGGGGCAAGCGTTTCGCGAGGATGCCGCCGCCCGGCGCTCAGGAGGGCAGCACGCCCCGGGCGACGAGGTTGTTGAGGCGGCGGGCGACGTCGACGACGCCGTCGATGACGGCTTCGCGGTAGCTGCGTCCGTCGCGGGTGTCGATGCCGTGGCCGGGGTCGAGCTGGCGCAGGCCCTCGAGGGCGGGATCTTCGTGGTGGAACAGCTCGACGAAGACGTATTCGAGCTTGCCGGTCTTCGCCGCTGCAGCGAGCAGGGCTCCGATCCAGCCGTCGTCGGTGCTGAGGCAGCCGCGGGTGGTCTTGGCGGAGGCGTGGAACATGCCCATTTCGTCGGAGGCGGCGATCTCGGCGATGAGGGCTTCGTTTTCGGGGATGGAGAGGCCCGAGTCGCCGCAGTGGGCGGCATCGACCATGATCTTGAAGAACTTGGCGCCGAGTTCGGCGTTGGCGGCCTTGACGAAGTCCCAGCACTTGGCGATGTCGTTGAAGGTCTGGAACTCGCCCTTGCGGAGAAACTCGATGTGCCAGTGCTTGACGCAGCTGCCGGCGACGCCGGCCTCGCGGTAGGCGCGCAGGTGGGCGCGCACGTTCTGCGCCACGGCGGCGTCGAAGTCGGCGCCGGTCTTGGGCGTCGCGCCGGGCTGCATCCATTGCTCGATGGAGGTGGAGGCCACCTGGGTGATGCCGTATTTCTTCGCCACCCCGATGCCGGAGGCGAGCATGGCGGCGACCTTTTCCTCGTCGGCGGGGTCCATGGGATCGGCGCCGCCGACCATCATGATGAGATGGACCTCGAGCCCGAGGGCCCGCAGGCCGGTGATGAGCTCGTCGGTGTCGCCTTCGTCGACGCCGGGAAAGACGGTGACCTGGGCGCTCTGGATCTTGACGGGAGAGGCGGCGGTGAGCGCGGCCATCTCGGCGACGACGACGAGGGCGCCGTCATTCCCCCTCGGGAGGCGGCCGGCTTCGTCGGGCACGAGACCGCCGACGAACTTGATGTGGGTGGGAACGACGCCGAGCTCGACGCGGGTGCGGAGGGGGATGGGCTGGGACATGCGGAAAGGTGAGGGATGCCGCCGCGTTGGGCAACGCATTTTTGGCGGAAGCTCTCCAGATCGCCGCCCGTCGCGTCCATCGCTGCGGATGGGCCGACCGTGCCCGAAGAATCCGCCGAGACAGGGCTCGACAATCCGTTTTTAAATGCTATAAATCCGATTATCCTGAATTTTATGAAACTTGATCGAATCGGCAATTTTCGTGGCTGGATCGATTGGCTCTATCTTTTGCGTGCCCGTTGGCCGGTCGTGTTTTTGGCGACGTCGGTGGCGCTGCTTGGCGGCGCCGCTCTGCGGGCGCGGATCCCGGCGCTCTACGAGGCGGTCGCCCGGATCTCGTTTGCCGACGGCGAGCGGGACGAAGGCGGGGGCGCGGCGCGCGAAGCGACGGGCTTCCGCTCGGCGCGGGCGAGCGACTTCGGTCGGGAGGCGGCCGAACTGGGGAGCCGCTCCCTCCTTTCCGAGGTCGTGACGGCTTCGGGTCTGGCGGAGCGGTGGGGCTGCGCCGACGAGGCCGAGGCGATGCGGCGTCTCGGCGCGCGCTACCGCATCGAGTCCGATCCGGCGGAGCGGAGCTTCGCCATCCGGGTCAGGGATCTTTCGCGGGAGGAGGCGGCGGGGCTCGCCAATCTGGCGGCGGACCGCTTTTTGGAGCGCAAGGAGGCCGAGGTGAAGGGCGAGGCCAATGCGCGCGTCCACCGGCTCGAGGCCGAGGCGAAGGCCCGGCTCGCGGAGATCGCCGAGGTCGAGCGCCGCCTCGTCGGGCGTGGCGTCGCGGACACGGAGGCGGCGGCGGTTTCGCCGGTGGAGCCGGGAGAGCAAACTGCGGAGGGGAACGAAGGCGAGGAAGATCTGCGGCGCCAGCTTGTCTCCCTGCGCAATCTGGTGCATTCGCTGGAGGCGAAACGCCAGCTCGCGGCGATCGAGGCACGCGAGGCGCGCAGCCCCTTCCGGCTCGTCGCTCCCGCCTCGCCGGAGCGCTCCCGACCGGTGTCGCGCGGTCTCCTCGCCCTGCCTTCGCTGCTGCTGATCGGAGCTGCGGGCGGAGTCGCGGCGGTGCTGCTGTGGCAGGGGCGCCGCTCGCGCTGGAGCGCCCTCGCCGATCTGATGGAGCGGCTGGAGGCTTCCGTGGTGGGCTTTGCCCCGATTTCGGGCCGGTCCTGGGTGGGCGAAGAGCGGCTGCCGGATCCGGTGGCGGAGCCCTACCGCGAGGTCCGCAACCGGCTGGTGCGGCTGCCGGCGGGGGAATGCCTGTTTCTCGCGGTGATGCCGCAGCGCGGCGGGTCCGCCTCGGCCGAGGCGGTCGCGAACCTGGCCTGCGTCCTCGCCGACGGGGGCAAGACGGTCCTCGCGATCGACGCGGACTTCCGGCAGGCGGCGCTGCACGAGCCTTTCGAGGCGGCGCGGCATCCCGGCTTGGTCGACTACCTCAGCGGCGAGATGCGGCTGGAGGAAACGGTGCTGCGGTCGCGGCGCGCGAATCTCTGGTTCATGCCGGCGGGTTCGGACCACGCCGACCCGGGCGGGCTGCTGATCGGGCGGCGCATGGGCGATCTCGAATGGGAGCTGCGGAGCCGCTTCGACTTCGTGATCGTGGCCTCGCCCTCGATCCACGAGTCGTCGGATGCCGGCGTGCTCGTCGGCATGGCGGACTACACGCTGGTGACGACCGCCTATCCGGGCCATTCGCTGCGCCGTCTCCGCGAGACGAAGACGGCGCTGGAGACGGTGTCGGCGACCTTTGCCGGGGTGCTGCTGACGACGCGGGTGGAGGCGGAAAGCGCCGTGCCGAAGAAGGCCCCGGGGCGCTCCCTGCCCGAGAGCAGCCCGACGACGTAGCCGGCGTCGGGGGCGCGGGGCGCGGGTCGACGTTTTGCCGGCGGACGGATCGCCCGGGTGGGCCGGCGGAGGATGCGGTTTCGGCGCATGCCGACGGCGGTCCCAGCGCATCGACGGCGGTCTCAGCGCATCGACGGCGGTCTCAGCGCATGCCGACGGAGATTCCGGCGTCTTCGGCCTCCTGCAGGAAGTCCTCGATGGTGGCGTCGCGGGGCACGCCGAGGTGGAGGGCGCGGAAGTAGTGCTTGCCGGCCTCGGCCGGGTTGGGCTGTTCCTTGGTGGCGTGGAGCACGGCGAGGTTGAAGTGGGCGTCGCCGTATTCGGGATCGATGGAGACGGCGTTGGTGAAGGCGCGCTCGGCCCGGGCGACCCAGCCCTTGCGGGTGGAGATCACGCCGACGCAGTTGTGGGCCTTGGCGTTCTGGGGATCGTGGGTGATGCCGGCCTCGAGCTTGACGAGGGCTTCGTCGAGCTTGTCCTGGAGGAAGTAGGTGCGGCCGAGGAGGTAGTTGGCCAAGCCGGAGCCGGGCTCGAGGGCGATGGCTTTCTCGAGGTAGTATTCGGCCTCGGAGTAGTTCGTCATCGCGATCTTGAGGACGCCGAGGTTGCAGAGGCAGGGAACGCTCTGGGGGAGGTAGCGGAGGTATTCGAGAAAGCCGGTCTCGGCCTCGGCGTAGCGGCCTTCGAGGAAGTCGAGGCGGGCCGCCTTGTCGATCTGGGCGAGCTCGACGCCGAGCTTCTTGTTCTCGACGAGGGATTCGGGGGAGAAGCCGGGGGGCGGACCGCTGCCGGGGGCGACGAGGGTCGCGGTCATGACGGTGGCGACGGCGCCCTCGCCTTCCTCCTCGCCCGCCTCGGAGCTGGCGGACGCCGACGGGCGGGCGTTCGCGGCGGAATCCCGGCCGGCCGGCGCGACGGCCCCGGCGGCTGCAAGGATCTCCTCGAACTGGGGGGCGCGGAAGAGGGCTTTTTCCTCGTCGGTGAGCTGCGAGCCGCGGGCGATGTCCTCGACAAGCCCGAGCAGCGAGTCGGAGCGGGCCCCGATGCGCTCGAGCTGGGTGAGGAGGAGTTCCTTGGCCTGCTTCATCTGGGCTTGGCGGCGGAGCTGCTTCAGCACGATGGAGCGCAGCAGCTCGTTCTCGCGCCGCTCCACCGGGGTGGCTTTGGCGAGGGCCTCCCGGTCTTCCTGGCTGAGTCCGTCGGAAAGCAGCTCGAGCTTGCGCTGGAGTTCCTCGATGCTCTGCTGGTGGCGGGCGTTCTCGGCGACGAGCTGGTCGCGCTCGAGCTTGATCCGGGTGATCTCGCTCTTGAGCAGGGAGATTTCCTCGTCCTTCTCCTTGTTGAGTTCGGAGAGGCTGCTGGCGAGCTGTTCGGCGCGGTCGAGCTGCTCGGTGAGGGTGCGGTTGCGGTCCATCAGCTCCTTGAGCGCGGTGCCGCCGTTGCCCTCGCCGCGGACGACCTCGGCGAGGTTGTCGCGCTCGCGTTCGAGTTCGGCCATGCGGTTGCGCATCTTCTCGAGCTCCTCGTGCGAACGCTCCATCGCGGCGACGAGCTGGGCGTTGCGCTCGGTGGCGGCCTCGAGCTGGTCGGTGGCTTCGCCGAGGAGGCGCTTGAGCTTTTCGATGGTGGCCTGGGCCTCGGGACCGCCGGGACCGGACTCGGCTGCGGCGACGCGCTGGAGCAGCTCCTCCTGGCTGGCCCGCGCGCGGGCGAGCTCGGCGTTGACGTTGGAGAGGACCTGCTCGCGCTGCTTCATCTCCTGACGCAGGCGCTGGTTCTCGTCGGTGAGCCATTCGATGAGGTGGTCCTTGCGGGAAAGGTCTTCGTGCAGGGAGCTGGCGAGCGCGCCGACGGAGGCTCCGCCCGCCGTCTTCACGCTCGGCATGCCCGGCTCGTGTCGGCTGGAACCGGACGCGAGGGACCGGCTTTCGCCGTCGTCCCAACTGGGAAGGAAGAGCTCTCCGGAACCGACTTCCATGACGCGGGCGCGACCGGGCTCCTCGTCGAATTCGCCCCCGGGGAGGGGCGGAGGGGGGACCACCGGAGTGGCCCGCAAGGCGGGAGCCGAAGCCCCGCCCGACGAAGGCGCGCCGGCGATCACGGTCGGCCGAGCGGTCTGGGGAGCGCGCAGGAGCTGCTTCATCTCGTCGCGCTTCTCGGCGATGAGGTGGCGACGGTCCTTGACGATCTCGGGCTGGAAGTCGGGGAAGCGCTGGGCCAGCACGTCGTAGAAGGGCTGGGCCTCGGTGAGCTTGTTGAGGGCGTCGAGGTACTTGCCCCTCTCCTCGAGGTCCTGCGCCGCCTGGACGAGGAGAAAGCCGCGGTACCAGATGTCGGACGGGTCGTTGAGAACCTCCTGGCTCCGGACAAAGGAGCCGAAGGGCACTAGAAACAATGCTGCAAGCGCAAGCAAGCTTGCGGACGGTCTTCTAAAAAGGCCGTTCGGTTTTCTCATGCAACTCTCTTGTGTTTCGTGTTTTGCACCCTTGGCGGAGCACGCAGCTACCTTGGAGCGGATTTCGGGCCACGCCAAGGGAAAAATGCGGGTTTCGACCCCCCGGGCGGGGAGAAGCGACGGCGGATTTTCCGCGCGGCGGGGATCGGAATCCGCTCGCGGCGGGTTTTACCAAAAAAACTCCGAGAAGGCACGAAAATTTTTCATTTTTCCCCGTCCAAGGATCAAGGAGGGGAGGGGGACTCCGCTCTTTCGCATTCTTCATGCGCCCCTCCAGGGCGTCGCGCCATTCTGGCTGAAGGTCCGGGGCTCACACCTCGCATCCCTCCGAGACCCTTTTTGCTGCGGTTTGGCCCTTTCAT
>SLGN01000358.1 GCA_007123695.1 Verrucomicrobiales bacterium | reverse complement strand
GGCTCGGAGATCTCGGGCCATCCGCTTCGGCGCGGTCGAGGCGACGAGGTTTCGGCACGGCGTGGCGGTTCGGTCGCGGCTGGCATCCCTCCGGGATGCCGTGCTTTGCGGGATCGGGTTTCCGGTGGTGTCGCTCGTTCCTCGCTCAACCACCGGCTACAGGCTGCCATGCCTCCGGCATGGCGGGACTGGTGAATCGTGGGAATGTTCCGACGTGTTCCGGAGATGCGCTGGATTCGAACCCGTGATCCTGAATCTGTCAGTGCCGTGGCCTGGGGCTTGTTCGACGCTCGAAGGAAGTTTCCCGACGCCGCCTGCGCCTGCGCCTGCGACCCGAACAGCGGTTTCTTCGAATCGATGCGGTTTTCGACAGATTGTTTGCGCGGGCAGGATGCCCGCTTGACGGCACAGGCTGGAAGCCTGTGCTACCGCCGAGGGGGCGGCGGTGCGATGGGTTTTCGGGCCGGAATTTGAAAAATTGAAAATCAGATGATTTATTTTGAGGAATTTCACCGAAGAGCCCACTCCTGGAAACAACTCCGAAATCTGGGAGGAAACCTTCAATAATAGAAACAAATCAAGTATCTGGATCGGGACCCAACATCTATCACTTCGTTGCTTCCCGTGCCGCAGGCGCGACGAGCCGTCTCGCTCGCGTGCAATTTCATCTCACGGCTCCGGTTCCTACGCTGGAGCGCCAACAGCGAGACAGCCGCTGCTGGCACGCGGTGACCAAATGCGGACTTGTGCCGCAGGGTGGAATCGTGGAAACTTCCCGCTTTCCGTCCCGCGCCGCGCTGCCCGCATGTCCGCCTACTTTCTCCGAAGACTGCTCCTCATCCCCCCGACCCTCGTCGGGATGACCCTCGCGGTCTTCGCTCTCATCCAGTTCACCCCGGGCGGACGCCTCGAGACGGCCCTGATGGAGGCGCGGATGCAGGAGGGCGGGCGCTCCAGCAACCTCCAGTCCTCGGGACTCACGCCGGGACAGCTCCTCAAGCTGGAGGAGCAGTATGGCCACGACAAGCCTTTCTACATCGCCTACCTCTCCTGGCTCGGGGCGGTGCCGCGCGAGACGAACCGCTCGCGAGCCGAATTCGACGACGAGGCCACCGAGACCGAGGTCAAGATCCCCGGCACCGCGGACACCGTCACGGTGCGCCGCCTCTCAGACGGCCGCGCCGAAATCGTCCCGGCGGAGGGCGTCGACGCAGCCGGCTGGCGGGCCCGCATCGTCACGCCCGAGGAACAGCTCAGGCGCTGGCAGAGGCGCAACCCCAGGCAGGAGCTCGACGCCCCCCAGCCCTACCTCGCCGTCCTCTACCGCCCCAAGTTCAGCGGGCTGCTCCAGGCCAATCTCGGGGAGTCGACCCGCTATTCCGAACCGGTCTGGGACATGATGAAGCGGCGCTTTCCCATCTCGATTTTCTTCGGCGTGACCTCCCTCGTGCTCACCTACCTGATCTGCATCCCCCTCGGCGTGCTCAAGGCGATCAAGCACCGCACCTTACTCGACAACGTGACCTCGGTCCTGATCTTCACCGGATACGCCATCCCCGGATTCGTGCTCGGGGTCTTCCTCGTCGTGGTCTTCGCGGCCCGCCTCGGCTGGTTCCCGCTGGAGGGCTTCGTCAGCGCCGACTTCGCCGACCTCGGCCTCTGGGGCAAGGCCAAGGATCTCGCCCACCACGCTTTCCTCCCGTTGATCTGCTACATGGTCGGCAGCTTCGCCAGCCTCACGATGCTGGTGAAGAACAACCTGATGGACCAGCTCGCCTCGGACTACGTCCGCACCGCCGTGGCCAAGGGCCTCGACTTCAAGCGCGCCGTCTTCGGGCACGCCCTCCGCAACGCCTTCATCCCGGCGGCGGCGACGATGGGCCAGGCCCTCACCCTCGTGGTCGGCGGCAGCTTCCTGATCGAGCGCATCTTCGACATCGACGGCTTCGGGCTGATGGGCTTCAACGCGCTGCTAGAGCGCGACTCGTCCATCATCATGGGCACGGTCGCCATCGGCGGGCTGCTCCTGATGCTCGGAAACATGCTCTCGGACCTCATCACCGCGCGCCTCGACCCGCGCATCCGCTTCGAATGATCCGCCGCCTCGCCATCGCCAGCCTCGCCGTGGGCACGCTCTCCCTCGCCGGGGAGTGGCTCGGCCTCGAGCTGCCTTCGATCTCGTGGTTCTTCTCGATGGGGCCGGGCTTCGGCTACGCCAGCTCCATCGCCCTGGTCCTCGGCGGCTTCGGGGCCCTGCTCTTTCTGCCGCGAGCGGTGAACTGGACGCCCGTGACCTTGCAGCGCTTCCGCCGCTTCCGCAGCATCCGACGGGGCTGGGTCTCGCTGCTGGTGCTCGGCGCCCTCGTGCTCGTCGCCCTGCTCGACCAGGCCGTCGTGGGCCGGCGCGCCCTCGTCGTGAAGCACGCGGGATCCTGGTATTTCCCCGCCTTCGTCAAGCAGCGCTACCCGCAGAGCACCTTCTTCGGCGAAGACGAGGCCGAGACCGACTACCGCCGCCTCAAGGCGATGATGGAGAGCGGCGAGCTCGACGGTTTCGTCGTGATGCCGATCGTGCCGTGGGATCCGGTCCTGGACTCCGACGACCAGCAGACCGTGGCGCTGGAAACGCGCGACGGGCTCCTCTTCCGCCCCGGCGAGGACCGCGCCTACTCGGGCCGCGCCCTGCGCTACTACGAGGACACCGAGCAGAAGCACACCGACGCCCGCATCCGGCGCGGCCTGCCCGACGGCGAATGGCTCGGCTACGTCCCCGACGGCGGCCTCGCCTTGCGCGCCTCCTACCGCGCCGGGGAAAAGCAGCGCGAGGAGCTCACCGGCGAGATGTCGCGCGAGGACTTCGAGGCGGCCGAGGTCGGACCCTGGACCGTGGTCGTCTACCCGGCGATCCCGCCGATGTGGCGGGCGGGCCACTACCTCGGCACCGACAGCCGCGGCTGGGACGTGCTCGCCCAGATGTTCGGCGGATGGCAGCTCAACCTCAAGGCGGTCCTCATCTACCTGGGGCTGACCTACGGCATCGGCATCCTCATCGGCACCCTGATGGGATTCTGGGGCGGATGGTTCGACATCCTTTTCCAGCGCATCATCGAGATTCTGGAGAACCTGCCCTTCCTCTACATCGTGATGATCGTCGTCGGCGTCGTCGGGGTGGCGAACATGAACCTGCCCCTGCTCCTCGGCGTCATCTGCATCTTCTCGTGGACGGGCCTGACCTACTCGATGCGCGCCCTTTCCTACAAGGAGAAGGCGCGCGACTACATCGCCGCCGCGAGGCTGCAAGGGGCCGGCACCCTGCGCATCGTCACCCGCTACCTCGTGCCCAACGTGCTCGCGACCCTGGTGACGATCATTCCCTTCAGCGTCGTCGGGATCATGACCTCGCTCACCGCGCTGGCCTTCGTCGGCTTCGGCCTGCCCGAGACCTACGCGCAATGGGGCGTGCTCTTCGACGACGGGCTCAACCACCTCTCCGCCCCCTGGATCACCGTGTCGATGTTCGCCATCATGGTGGTGATCCTGCTGCTCGTCACCTTCGTCGGCGAGGCCCTGCGCGAGGCCTTCGATCCGAAAAAGTTCACCACCTATCAGTGATCGTCGTGTCGGATAAAATCTCCATCATCGGTATCGCAAGGTGGCATGGGCATCCTGCCGGGGCCGCCTTCGCCCATGCTCCGTGCTCGCGCGAGCGAACCAAATCGCCCAACCCATCGCTCTGCATGGCCCACCTCGGCGCGAGCCCTTTCGCAATCCACCTCCCAAGGCCCTCGAACGTCCTGCCACGATGCATGGCCAGGATGGCCATGCCACTTCTCTCATTGCTCTCCCTCCTCCTCGCCCCCGCCCACTCGACCGCGTCGAACTTCCCCGCCTACGACGGCACGGCGGAGCGCGAGGCTTTCTGGGCCTTCCACAACCAGCGCGTCGCCGCCCAGCTCCAGGGCCAGGAAAGGCAGCTCGCCGAGCAACTCGAGGCCGAGACCGACGAAGCGACCCGGGCCGAGATCGCGGAAGAGCTCGAAGCACTCCGCGCCCGCCTCGAAAGGCCAGAATTCTTCACTTTCGCCAGCCTCGACGACCTGCCCGGGGACCTCGTCTGGGAAAACGGAATGGACGAGCCCGAGATCGGCGATCCCGAAGCCCGGAAGGGAGGCACCTTCACCAGCTCGATCTCCTCCTTTCCGCCCACTATCCGCACCCTCGGGGAGAACTCCAACAACTCCTTCCGCGGCTACCACTACGACGACGTCGAGATGGGCCTGGTGACGCTCCATCCCGAGACCGGCGCGGTCATTCCCAGCATCGCCAGGGAGTGGTCCGTGGGTCCCGACAGCCGCACCGTCTACTACCGCATCGACCCCGAAGCGACCTACTCCGACGGCGTCCCGGTCGAGGCCGACGACTGGTTCAACACCTTCTACATGCAGCTCTCGGAATACCCGCAGAATCCCTTCGGCAACCAGTGGTACTCGACCCAATACACCAACATCACCCGCTACGACGCGCACACCCTCTCCATCACCCTCGCCGAGCCGAAGGCCCTCGCCCCCTACTGGACGAGCCTCTCGCCGATGCCGCGTCATTTCTACGCCGAATTCGGCCCCGACTTCGAGTCGCGCTACCAGTGGCGGGCCCGCCCCACCACCGGAGCCTACGCCATCCTCGACGGGGATCTCAATTTCGGCCGCAGCATCACTCTGACCCGGGTGCGGGACTGGTGGGCGCGCGACCGCAAATACACCCGCCACCGCTTCAACCCCGACCGACTCGTCTACCGCGTCGTCCGACTGCCGGAGAAGGCCCTCGAGCTCTTTCTCCAAGGCTCCATCGACACCTTCCTTGTCGGCGACCCAACCCACTGGTACGAGCGGCTCGAGACCCGCCAGGTCCACGACGGCTACATCCACAAGGCCAAGTTCTACAACGTCTGGCCCACTTCCTCGGCCGGGCTCTACCTCAACACCGCGAAGCCTCCCCTCGACGACCGCGACGTCCGCATCGGGGTCAGCCACGCGATGAACTACCAGAAGGTGATCGACTTCGACCTGCGCGGCGACTACCGCCGCATCGACACCTTCTCCCAGGGCTACCCCCTGCTCGGCGATCCGCCCATCTCCGCCCGCCTCTTCTCCCCGCAGCAGGCCCGCGCCGCCTTCGCCGCCGCCGGCTACACCAAGGCCGGTCCCGACGGCGTGCTCGTCAACGAAAAAGGCGAGCGGCTCAGCCTCACCATCACCCACCGCAAGGCGCCCGTGATCGACAAATACATGCAGCGCCTCAGGGAAGAGGCGATCCGCTGCGGCCTCGAGGTCCGGCTGGAGAGCATGGACGGCAGCGCCGCCTTCCAGAAGGCCAGCCAGAAGCAGCACCAGGCCGTGCAGGTGGCGTGGGGCACCTCGCCGCCCTTCCCCGACCACTACCAGCACTTCCACGGCAAAGATGCCTATCTCGAGGACGGCAAGACGCCGCGGCCCAACACCAACAACCTGACCAGCTTCGCCGACCCGCGCATGGACGCCCTCTGCGAGGCGCAGCGCCGGGCCACCACCGTCGAGGAATACCGGCGCACCGTCTTCGAAGCCGACCAGATCGTCCACGACGAGGCCATCTGGGTGCCGGGCTTCGAGCAGAACTTCTACTGGGTCGCCTACTGGCGCTGGGTGAAATGGCCGCCTGGCTTCAACGTCGCCGTGAGCCAGGACCCCTACCAGAACCACGTCCTCTGGATCGACGAAGAAATGCGTGCCGAGACCTTCGAGGCGATGCGCGCGGGCCGGACCTTTCCCGAGGTCGACGAAGTCTTCGACCAGAATCTGCAATCCCTGACCCGCAAGGAAGAGCCCCCCCGATGAGCGAACCCCTTCTCGAAGTGCGCGGACTGCGCGTCGGATTCCGCACCGAAAAGGGCCTGCTCGTCGCCGTCGACGATGTCGGCTTCTCCCTCGAGGCGGGCCGGACCCTCGGTCTCGTCGGCGAGTCCGGCTGCGGCAAGAGCGTCACTGCGCGGGCCGTCATGCGCCTGCTGGAGCAACCCTCGGGCGAGGTCCTCGCGGGCGAGGTGCGGCTCGCCGGACGCGACCTGCTGCCCCTGCCCCTCGAGGCCATGCGCAAGGTCCGCGGCAAGGAGATCGCCATGATCTTCCAGGAGCCCATGACCGCCCTCAATCCCGTCCACCGGGTCGGGCGCCAGATCGTCGAGGCCATTCTCCTGCACGAGCGGATGTCGCCGACGGCCGCCCTCAAGCGCGCCGTCGAACTGATGGACTGGGTCGGCATCCCCGCGCCCGACCGGCGCGTCGAGGAGTATCCCCACCAGCTCAGCGGCGGCATGCGCCAGCGCGTCATGATCGCGATGGCCCTCTCCTGCAATCCCCGGGTCCTCATCGCCGACGAGCCCACCACCGCCCTCGACGTGACTGTGCAGGCGCAGATCCTCGACCTCGTCAAGCGCCTCCAGCAGGAGACCGGCATGGCCGTGATCCTGATCACCCACGACCTCGGAGTCGTCGCCGAGACCTGCGACGAACTCGCCGTGATGTATGCCGGTCGCCTGGTCGAGCGCGGCCCCGTCGGCGCCGTCTTCGCCCGGCCCCTCCATCCCTACACCCAGGGCCTTCTCGCGTGTCTTCCCAAGCTCGACCACCCGCCCAAGACCCTGCTGCCCATCATTCCCGGCATGGTGCCCCCGCTGCGCGAGATGCCGCAGGGCTGCCGCTTCGCCGCCCGCTGCCCCAACGCCCACGACGACGAAGTTCTCGCGGAACGGCAACCGTGGCGCGACTGCGGCGGCGGCCATGGCGTCGAGGCTTGCGCTTGCTTTGCGGAGGGGCTGTGATCCGCCCGAGCCAATGGAAACCGACTCTATCTTCCACGCGCTTTTCCGCGACCATCCCGAATGGCTGCGCAAGCTGACCGGTTTGCCTCTGCCGACAGGATGCCGCGGATCGGCCCGTGTCTTCAAGCAGCTCGAGATCCGCTGCGATTTGCTGCTGGAGCCCTCCGAACCCCTCGACCCCTTCTACCTCGTCGAGTTCCAGCTCTACCACGACCACTCCATTTTCAATCGTATCGAGTTAGCCCGACAGATGCTCTGGAAGGGACTCAATCCTCGCGAGGACTGCCGTCGCCGGGACTACCAGCCACGCGAGGTGGAGGCGGTGGTTCTCTTCGGCTCCCAATCCGAGCTGCCGTCCAACAGCGGACGCTACTCCGCCATCCGTGTGCTGTTCATCGACGAACTGCTCAAGAGCCTCGCGGCTCGCGAACCTGACTCGCCCTTGCTGGCGGCGCTCGCTCCATTGAGCGAAACGGAGTCGGAGCTTGAAAAGTCCGCCGCAGCCCGCTACCGTCAAATTACCCAAGATCGTGAGTTGGACCGGGTTGATCGGGAAGTGCTTACCGAGATCTTCTCCAACTTGTTGTTGCAACGTTTCAAAACCAAAAACCGGGAGGAAATCAAAGCCATGATCGCCGAACTGACACCTATTCACGAAACCCGCGTCGGGCGGGAATTGCTGGAGCAGGGACTGGAGCAGGGACTGGAGCAGGGACTGGAGCAGGGACTGGAGCAGGGTCGCCGGGAGACGATCACCAAACTGGTACGCCGCATGGCTGCGATGGGCCGGACAGACGCCGAGATCGCGGAGTGGACCGACCTTCCCATCGAGGAGATCGAACGGATTCGCGGGTCGGGCGAAGGCTGACCGCCGCCCCCCGCTCGGCGACGAATTCCTTCCCACCCCCCGCCGCCCATGCCCCTCCTCAGCGTCCAGGACCTCAAGCAGCACTACCCCGTCCGGGGCGGCGTCCTCCACCGCACCGTGGCCACCTGCAAGGCCGTCGACGGCGTCAGCTTCGCGCTCGAAGAAGGCGAAACCCTCGGACTCGTCGGCGAGAGCGGCTGCGGCAAGTCCACCGTGGCGAAGTCGCTCGTCCGCCTCCTCAAGCCCACGGCCGGGAAGGTGGTCTTCGAAGACGAGGACATCACCCGCACCGGGCAGCGCGGTCTCCGCCGCGTGCGGCGCCAGATGCAGATGGTGTTCCAGGATCCCGCCGAATCGCTCAACGCCCGCCACACCGTCGGCCAGATCCTCGAAGAGCCCTTTGTAGTCCAGAAGATCGGCACGCCCGCCGAGCGCAGCGAATGGGCCGCCGAACTCCTTGGCAAGGTGGGCCTCCCGGTCGATTCGGTCGATCGCTATCCCTTCGAGTTCTCCGGCGGGCAGCGCCAGCGCATCGGCATCGCCCGCGCCCTCGCCCTGAAGCCGCGGCTCATCGTCTGCGACGAACCCGTCTCCGCCCTCGACGTCTCGGTGCAGGCCCAAGTGCTGAACCTGCTGCTCGAACTCCAGAGCGAATTCCGGCTCGCCTACCTCTTCATCGCCCACGACCTCGGCGTGGTGCAGCACATGAGCGACCGCGTCGCCGTCATGTATCTCGGCCGCATCGTCGAGCTGGCTCCCGCCTCCGAACTCTACCGCAATCCGCGCCACGCCTACACCAAGGCCCTGCTCGACGCCATCCCCGTGGCCGATCCTTCGCGCCGGCGCGAGCGCAAGCTGCTCCGGGGCGACGTGCCCAGCCCCATCGACCCGCCCGCAGGCTGCGCCTTCGGGCACCGCATGAAGCATCCCAAATGGCAGGAGAGCGTCGGCATGGACCTGAGCCTGCGCGAGATCGCCCCCGGCCACTGGGTGCAGCCTTGCCCGTGCTGCACGTGATCCCGTCTTTTCCG
>SLGN01000513.1 GCA_007123695.1 Verrucomicrobiales bacterium | reverse complement strand
TCATCAAGCAGCAGGATGTCCAGGCCCGCGAGGCCATCCTCGAGCTGGAGCGGCAGCTTTCGGAGACCGAGGCCAAGCAGAAGCGCGACGTCGAGACGGTGCAGGCCCGCGAGGAGGCCGAGACCGTCAAGGTGCAGGAGGAGGAGCGCCTCAAGGCCGAGCGCGCCCGCATCGCGGCCGAGGAGGAGATTGCCGTGGCCAACGAGAACAAGGACCGCCAGATCCTCGTGGCCCTGCGCAACAAGGAGCGCACCGACGGCATCGAGCTGGAGCGCGTCGAGCGCGACCGCATGCTCGAGCAGATCGAGCGCGAGCGCGTCACCGCGATCAAGGACATCGAGAAGGAGAAGGCCGTCGAGGTCGAGAAGAAGAACATCCAGGAGGTCATCAAGGAGCGCGTCTCCCTCGAGAAGACCGTGGTCGTCGAGCAGCAGCGCATCCTCGACACCGAGGCCTTCGCCGGCGCCGACCGGGAGAAGCAGGTCGCCCTGACCCTCGCCGAGAAGGCCGCCCAGGAGCAGCTCATCCAGAAGATCAAGGAGGCCGAGGCCGCCAAGGAATCCGCCCGTCTCAAGGCGGAGGAGGAGGCCTTCAACCAGACCAAGGCCGCCGAGGCGGCGAAGGAAGCCGCCGAACTCCGCGCTCAGGAGATGCTGACCCTGGCCGAGGCGAGGCAGGAGGCCGCGGCAAAGGAAAGCCAGGCCGAGAAGCTGATGGCCGAGGCCGTCGCCGCCACCGCCGCCGCCCCCGGCCTTGGCGAGGCCACCGTCCTCGTGGCCAAGGCCGACGCTTCGCAGAAGCAGGGGCAGGTCGATGCCGAGGTCAAGCAGCTCCTCCTCGCGGCCGAGGCCGACGGCATCCAGAAAAAGGCCGAAGCCATGAAGAAGCTGGAGGAGGCCGGGCGCGAGCACGAGGAGTTCAAGCTCCAGCTCGACAAGGAGAAGTCCATCGCCCTGCGGCAGATCGACATCCAGAAGGACATCGCCGAGGCCCAGGCCGGCGTGCTGGGCGAGGCCCTCAAGTCCGCCAAGATCGAGATCGTCGGCGGCGAGAGCCAGTTCTTCGACAAGATCACCCAGGCCATCGGCAACGGGCGCGCGGTGGACCGGCTCGTGGCCAACAGCGAGGTCCTCGCCGACGTGAAGGAGACCTTCTTCAACGGCGATCCCGACTACTTCAAGACCCAGCTCCGCGGGCTCGTCGATCAGTTCGGCCTCGGCAGCGAGGATCTCAAGAACCTGACCGTGGCGGCCCTGCTGGGCAAGCTGATGGGCCTCGGTCCCGACAGCGTCACCCTCGGCAAGCTCCAGAGCCTCGTCGGCGCCGCCGCCCGCTTCGAACTCGGCGACAAGCCCGTCGGGACGGTTCTTGGCGGCAGGAGGAAGGCGGGGGCGTGAGGCGACTCACCTCGACGAGGCGGGATTCCTCCCTCGGTTGATAAAATAAACTAAGTGAACTAAGTTTTGGGGAAATGAAATCAATCACCACGCACGACGCCAAGACCCATCTTTCCCGCTACCTCTCCCAGATCGAGAAGGGCGACTCCTTCATCATCATGCGGGGAAAGAAGGCCGTGGCGAAGCTTTCGCCGCTGCAACCGGGAGACGTTTCCCAGCGCCCGAAAGTCGGCGAGCTTGTGGATCGTAGGGTCAAGATGGCGGACGACGCCTTCGCCCCGCTTACGGAAGAGGAACTCAGGCTCTGGGGGCTATGATCTACCTTTTGGATACTTGCACCTTCCTATGGCTTGCAAGCCAACCTGAAATGCTGTCTCGCAAGGCAAAGGCGGTTTGCAACGATCCCGGTAACCAGCTTTGGCTTAGCGACGTTTCGGCCTGGGAGATGGTGCTCAAGGAGGCTTCGGGAAAGTTGGAGCTGCCGGATCCTCCCAGAATCTGGGTTCCCCTTAGTCGCGCACGCCATGGACTGACGCAGCTCGTGCTTCGAGAAAGCTCCGTCTATCTCTCTGGCGAGCTGCCCGACGTCCATCGCGACCCGTTCGATCGTCTCCTTGCCGCTCAGTCAATCGAGCACGGCATGAAGGTGCTCTCCCCGGACAAGCCCCTCGACCTTCTCGGAGCAGATCGGGTTTGGTGAAGCCTGCATCTCCGAGCCCGAAATTCCCCATGTCCGACATCCCCATCGAAGCCAAGCTCGAAGCCGGGGCCTACGAGGTCATCCGGAAGCGGCTCGATGCCCGGGGGGCGGAGCTGCGGGCGCGGCTCGAGGCGCTAAACGCCGACCGCAAGGCCCTCTTCGGCGGGATCGAGACGAACCTGCTCGCCACCGCCCGGCTCACCACCGAGCACAACTGCGTGCCCCGCGACATGGCGGGGATCGGGCCGCGGCGCTTCATTTTCGGCTACAACGTCGTCCTCGGGCTGAAGTCCCAGCTCGCCCCCGCCGACCTCTTCGCGGTCTACGACTACGACCCCGCCGACCACAGCTTCCACGCCAACCGCGAGGGACTCCTCGAGGACCGCCAGTTCGCCGAGGACTTCGCCTACCTCTTCCAATACTACAAGCAGGCCAGCTTCCTCAAGTTCCACCGCAGCACGGGCTCGCTCTACCTCGTCTTCCAGGTGGGGCGCGGCGTCGAGGAGGTCAAGGCCTTCAAGTTCCGCGTCGATCCGGACGGCGGCCCCCTGGAGTATCTCGGCAACCGCTTCGACCACGAGTTCACCTTTCCCCCCGCGCACGAGTTCGAGTGGATCCGCGCGCGGGCCGACTCCTACCGCCACGGCGCCCATCCCCACGTCTCCATCGAGGACAAGGTCTTCGTCGAGACCGTCGGCGGCGATCTCACCATCAAGGTCGAGGACAACACCGGCACCGGCGCCGGCATCTACGCCGAGCCCGTCGAAAACAAGGACCAGATCCTCGACGACGCCGAATACCACTACGCCATCCTCGGCAATCTGATCCTGCTGAAGATCCTGCCCTACCAGGAGAAGGTCTGGCGGCACTTCGTCTTCAACCAGCGCACCCAGGAGGTCCACCGCATCGACGCCGTCGCCGAGAGCGGCGTGCTTTTGCCCGACGACCACGGCCTGCTCTTCCCGCGAGGCTGCGTCCTCCAGACCGGCGAGCTGCGCCTCTTCGACACCGGCCTGCCGCCCCTGCGCTTCGAGCGGCGCGTCGTCTCGGCCAACGGCGAGGACACCCTCTTCGTCTTCAACCACCTCGAGAGCGGCACCTACCTGCTGCTCTCCTACAACCTCGTCGAGCAGCGCCTCGCCACGCCCATCGTCTGCCACGGCTTCTCCCTCTTCGACGACGGCGAGCTCATCGTCCTCAACGGCGAGAACGATCCCCGCAGGCACCATGCCGTGCAGGCCTGGCAGACTCCGTTCGTCGCCGACCAGCAGGCGCCCGAGGAAAAGTCCGACGGACTCCTCGCCAAGATCGGCAACGCCGACATCGTGCGCTGCATGGCCGAATGCCGCGGCGTCCTCACCCTGCTGGGCAAGGACGACAGCTACTCGGGCCTCTACGTCGAGCTGGTGCGGCAGAGCGGCGACATCCTCGACAGCTACTTCTGGATCGACCGGCCCGAGGCCCACGGCTTGCGCGAGAGCCTCGTCGAGATCAAGGGTGCGGCCGAGTCGGCCCTCGGCGAGTTCGAAAAGGTGCGGCGTCTCCGCGGCGAGGCCGAGGCGCGCGTGCGCGAGCTCGACGAGGCCTCGCGCCGGGCCGTGCGGGAGGCCGAGAGCGCCGTTCACGGGGAGATCGAGGGTTTTGTCCGGGGCCTTGCCACCCTGCGCGAGCTGCGCGGACGCCTCATCGCCGCCCGCGAGGTCCGCTACGTCGACGAGGCCGCCCTGGAGACGCTCGAAGGGCTCGTCGCCGGAGCCATGGAGAAGCTCGGGGGGCGCTGCACCGAGTTCCTTCTCACCCCCGAGTCCCTCGCCCCCTACGAGGCCCGCATTGCCGAGCAGCAGGGGCAGTTGGAAAAGGTCTCCAAAGTGACCGAGGCGGACGAGCTAGACGAGGCCCTCAAGGGCACCAGCGGCGACCTCGAGCTGCTCGTCGAGGTCGTCGGCTCCCTCGCGATCCGCGACGCCACCGAGACGACGAGGATCACCGAGAGCATCTCGACCCTGTTCGCCCGCCTCAACCAGGCGCGCTCCCTCGTCAAGGCCCGCCGCGACGATCTCGCCCGTGCCGAGGGCGCCGCCGAGTTCCACGCCCAGCTCAACTTGCTGAAGCAGGCCGTCGTCAGCCAGATCGAGCTCTGCGACACGCCCGAAAAATGCGACGAGGCCGTCACCCGCATGATGGTGCGCATCGAGGAACTCGAGGGCCGCTTCGGCGAGTTCGAGGGCTTTGCCGAGGAGCTCATCTTGCGGCGCGAGGAGACCCAGGCTGCCTTCGACGGTCGCCGCCAGGCCCTCGTCGAGGCCCGCAACCGCCGCGGCCAGGCCCTCGCCCAGGCCGCCGAGCGCGTCCTCGCCAGCGTGCGCAACCGCCTCGCCACCTTCGCCACCGCCGAGGAGGCCCACTCCTACCTCGCCACCGACGCCATGGCGATGAAGGCACGCGACCTCATCGAGGACCTGCGCACCCTCGGCGACGCGGTCCGCGCCGACGAGATCGCGACCCGGCTCAAGACCCTGCGGGAGGAGGCGGTCAAGCAGATCCGCGACAAGGCCGAGCTCTTCGTCGAGGGCGGCGACCTCATCCAGCTTGGCCAGCATCGCTTCACCGTGAACCGCCAGCCGCTCGAGCTGACGATGCTCGCGCGCGAGGGCGGGCTCGCCTTCCACCTCACCGGAACGCGCTTCTACGAAGCCGTCGCCGACGCCGGGCTGGAGGAACTGCGCGAGGTCTGGGACCTCGATTCCGTCGCCGAGACCCGCGAGGTCTACCGCGCCGAATACCTTGCCCATCGCTTTGTCGAAACGCTCGCAGGGGAGGGGACCGAGGCGCTCAAGGCCTTCGCCGATTTCCCCGACGGCGACCGGCAGGAACGTCTCCGCGCCTTCATGGCCGACCGCTTCCACGAAGGCTACACCAAGGGCGTCCACGACCACGACGCCGCCCTCCTCGCCAAGCCCCTCGCCGAGATGCGCGCCTACCTCGGCCCGCTGCGGCACGCCCCCCTCGTGCGCGGCCTCGCCCTCGTCGCGTGGCGTGCCTGGGAGGAAGGACCGGAAAAGCAGCTCGTCGCGGCCCGGGCGGCGGCGCGGGGACGGCTCGAAAGCCTCTTCGGTCTCCCCCGCGAGGAGCCCGGCGCCGATCGCCTAGCCGCCCTCCGCGAGTCCCTCGCCGAGATTCCCGCCGCCCTCGGCCTTGAGGCCGGCCCTTCGCTCGCGCCCCTCGTCGCCGCCTGCCTCGCCGAGGAGCTGGGCCGCCTCGACGCGAAGCATCCGACCCTGCCCCTTTCGCGATCCCACGCCGCCGCCGAGCTGGTGAGGACCTTCCGCAAGGAGCTCTCGGTGAAGCGCGCCCTGCGCGACTTCGAGGCCAGCCTCGAATCCCTCGCCCCTCGTCCCTGGCTCGCCTTCGGCATCGCCCTCGACTGGCTCGGCGGTCTTCATCCCGAGAGCGACCCCGGCGTCCGCGCCGAAGCCGCCGCCCTCCTCCTCCTCGGCGACGATCCGCCCCTCAACCTGCCCCACGAGGCCCCCTCGCGCGTCGAGCTGAAGGGTTTCACCGGGGCCCATCCGAGGATCGAGCAGGGCGGCATGGTCCTCGACTTCCACGAGTTCACCCTGCGCCTCGCCCGCCACCTCGACGAGGTCGCCCCCCGCTACGAGCGCTTCGTGAAACGCAAGCACGAGGTCCTCGCCACGCGCCGCGCCGAGCTCCGGCTCGAGGAGTTCCAGGCGGGACTGCTCAGTTCCTTCGTCCGCAACCGGCTCATCGACCAAGTCTACCTGCCCCTTATCGGAGCGAACCTCGCCAAGCAGCTCGGCGCCGTCGGGGCCGACAGCCGCACCGACCGCATGGGCATGCTGCTGCTCATTTCGCCGCCCGGCTACGGCAAGACGACCCTGATGGAGTATGTCGCCAACCGGCTCGGCATCACCCTCGTCAAGATCAACGGCCCCGCCATCGGGCACCTCGTCACCTCCCTCGACCCCGCCGAGGCGCCCAACCTCAGCGCCCGGCAGGAGATCGAGAAGCTCAATCTCTCGCTGGAGATGGGCGACAACGTGATGATCTACCTCGACGACATCCAGCACTGCAATCCCGAGTTCCTCCAGAAGTTCATCCCCCTCTGCGACGGTCAGCGGCGCATCGAGGGCGTCTTTCGCGGCGGCGCCCGCACCTACGATTTGCGCGGGCGCAAGGTCGCGGTGGTCATGGCCGGCAACCCCTACACCGAGGTCGGCGGCAAGTTCCAGGTGCCCGACATGCTCGCCAACCGAGCCGACACCTACAACCTCGGCGACATCCTCGGCGGGCACGAGGAAGCCTTCAAGGACAGCTACATCGAAAACGCGCTCACCAGCAACCGCGCCCTCGCCCGCATCGCCGCGCGCAGCCATCGCGACGCCCTCGCCGCCCTGAAGATCGCCGTCACCGGCAGCCGCGAGGACGTCGAGTTCGAGGCCAACCACGGCGCCGACGAGATGGAGGAGGCCATCGCCGTGATGGAGCGCCTCCTCCAGGTCCGCGAGGTCATCCTGCGGGTGAACCAGGAATACATCCGCAGCGCCGCGACCGAGGACGCCTACCGCACCGAGCCGCCCTTCAAGCTGCAGGGTTCCTACCGCAACATGAACCGCATCGCCGAGAAGGTGCAGCCGCTCATGACTCCCGCCGAAGTCGATTCTCTCGTCGAGGACCACTACCTCGGCGAGAGCCAGACCCTGAGCCAGGCCGCCGAGGCGAACCTGCTGAAATGGCGCGAGATCACCGGCCGGCTCGCCCCCGAGGAGGCGACGCGCTGGGACGAGATCCGCCGCACCTTCGGGCGCAACCTCCTCACCGGCGGAGCGGGGCAGGACGACCCCGTCGGGCGCATCACCGGCCAGCTCAACGCCTTCAACGCCGGCCTCGAGCGGATCGGTGAAGCCGTCGCCAACCCGACCCTTTCCGAGGCGACCGTGGAGCGGCTGAGTCAGATCATCGAGGGCCTCCGCGCCGTGCCGGTGAACGTCGAGATCAAGGTCGTGCCGGTGCAGGAGGGCGGTTCCGCCCCGGCGAAGCCCGTCGAACCCAGTCACGACGACCTGCCCGTCGCTTTCGGCACGAAAGTGGAGCAGGGCGGCGATCGAAAAGATTGAAAGCTGGTGTGGAGCCGCAAGCGTGTGAATTCCTCTTCGGGACGCTCCGCGACCACCCGCCATTCCCACCTCGTGCGCAGCACCGACGGGGGGCGGACCTGGAACCATTTCGGCACCGTCGGTCCCGGTGGCGAGCCCGCCGTCGTCCGGCTCGGTGGCAGGGAGATGACCGCCGTCATCCGGGGCGAGGCGGACTTCCGGATGCGCCAGACCTTTTCCAGCGACGGCGGTCGAACGTGGAGCGCCCCCACCGTGCTCGAGGTCGGTCGCGTGCTGCCCGACCTCGTCCTGATGAGCAACGGCGTGCTCGCGTGCAGCTACGGCCGTCCCGCCTCCTGTCTCATGTTCAGCCTCGACGGAGGCAGGACCTGGCCCCACCACCAGGTCGTCGTCTCCTACCTCGTCGGCTTCAACTACACCTCCATCCGCGAGGTCAGCCCAGGACGCCTGCTCTATGTCCACGACGCACCCAGGATCAACGCCCTTCACATCGACGTGGAGCGTCTCCGGTAGACGGCAAGGGGTGCCGGTCAGGCGGAGATTCCACCCGCTCGATCCGCTGATAGGCGAGGTCAACTGCTCCACAACGGCGAAACAGTCAAACCAGCCTCTCTACCGGGCAAAGAGCTCGGATGCGTAGCGGGCGGCTTCCGCGAGCACCGCTTTGCGCCGCCGCCAGACCTTGCGCCCGAGGTAGCCCTTGGGCAGCAACTCGGAGGGAAGGAGCGGGTCGGCAGCGAGGAGAGACTTCGCCTCCGCGACATCGAAGAGAAAAAGGCGCCATTTGCGGTCCCATTTCCGCGACCAGCGAGTCTCGGGATCTCGATCCCCGACGACCGCGAGCCGCCCGGCCTCGGTGAGCCGGCGCAGCCTCGAACCGGTCTCCGGATCGACGCGGGACTCGAGGTAGCCTTGCCTTTCAATTGACGCGGCCGCGTCAGGAATCGGGGCGGGGGGGAAGGCAATGGAGCGCAGCTTGGGCAGATGGTGGAGGCGGTGCGAAACCGTCGAGGAGGCGGGCCACCGAGTCTGGGCGGGCGGGGTCACTCCGCCCGCTCGACCCGCAGATTTCGGAACTCGACGCGGTCGGAACCCCAGCAGTGGAAGGCGATGCCGCCCCCGGTGAAGCGGTCGTACTCGACCGCGAAGTCCTCTTCGCCGTCGACGAAGATCCTGAGGTTCGGCCCGGAGAGCTCGATGCGGACGCGCTGCCAGGTGTTCTTCTGGTAGGATTGGTCGTTTTTCGCGAGCACCTCGTAGTCGTCTCCGTCCTTCCGTGAAAGCACGCGGAAGCCCCGCTGCAAGTCGGTGTTCCAAAGGTAGTGGTGCGATTCGTCCTGGAAGCGGAAGGCGATTCCGACGCCGTCGTCGTCGCCGGAGCGGAACTCGAACTCGACCGCGCCGTCGCGAACCGGTTCGCCGGCCTCGTGGATGTAGAGGGTGCCGTAGCGCTCGGTTGCGGGATCGGCGTCGGTGGCGCTGCCTAGGTAGATG
This sequence comes from Verrucomicrobiales bacterium, assembly GCA_007123695.1. Lineage (GTDB taxonomy): Bacteria > Verrucomicrobiota > Verrucomicrobiia > Verrucomicrobiales > DEV007 > Arctic95D-9. Next base: position 59 of record SLGN01000513.1, on the reverse strand, counting down.
TTGGAGGTCTGATGGAGGCTGCCGCCCTCGACGAACCAGCGGCTCGGGGCTCCGCTGGC
>SLGN01000291.1 GCA_007123695.1 Verrucomicrobiales bacterium | reverse complement strand
TCGGGCTCGGGCTCGGGCTCGGGCTCGGGCTCGGGCTCGGGCTCGGGCTTGCCGTCTTCGTTTCCGACCCACTCGCCGAAGACAGCGCCTTCCCGGATCCAGGTTCTGAGCGCCTTGGTCTCGGCGGGGGTGAGCGGCTCGGCCTTGCCGCGGGGCGGCATGTGGTCCTCGTCGTCGGGGGGCAGCGAGACGCGTTGCAGCAGGGGACTGTTGTTGGGCTTGGCAGCGACGACGGCGGGACCGCTTTCGCCCCCGCGCTGGATCGCCCAGGCCGCATCGAGCCGCAGGCCGCCCTTCGGCTTCACTGTGCGACCGTCCTTTTCGAACTCGGCCCGGTGGCAATCGAGGCATTTTGCGTTCAGCACCGGAAGGATTTCCTTCTCGAAGGAGACCTCGGCGAGAAGGGGAAGGGCCGGAAAGGGCAGCAGGGCGAGGAGGGGGAAGGACGCACGCATCGGGAAAAAGGTGGGGACAGCGTCGCGTTTTTGCAACGGAAATCGAGGTGTTCCTGCTTTGTGCTTTACATCGCGGTGAAAATTCTGTTTCCTTGCCCCCTGCCGCCGTGGGGCGGCGAACTCTCCGGTCCCACCGGTCTCAAGATCCCCCTGATTCCTTTCGAACTCCTCTATGAAAAACGCTTTTGTTGCCCTGCTCGCTACGACCCTTGTCCTCGTCGCCGCCAATCTCGCGGTCTCGGTTCTTCTCTTCGTCGGCAGCGGCGCGAAGAAGTCCAGCCAGGGACACGAGTACAAGTCCCTCAACGCAATACAGATGGACGACATCGGTTTCCGCCTCATCGCTGCCGAAGAGGGCATCGAAGTGGGGGAGGACGGCGAGATCAACTTCCCCCAGGAACTCGCCGAAAAGATCGCCAAGGCGAACCTGATGCCCCGCACCATCCTTGAGGTGGAGAAGGACGGCGGGTGGGAGTTTCTTGCCGTTACTGCGGACAACCACTACCTCTTCAAGCGCCCGAAGTGATCCCATCCGGACCGTCGGCCATCGCCGCCCGATGAACGAGAATCCACCCGCCACCCCGCCGCCCGTGGTCTACTGGACCGTCTGGGGAAGTCTTTTCTTGTCGGCGCTGCTCTATCTCGGCATTCTTGAGCTTGGACTTCTTGGCGACAGCGAGGAGCCAGCACCGGAGGAAGCGGCCGACCGGACCTTGGCCGTGGCGCTGGGGCTGGCCGGTCTGTTCTGCGGAGTCGTGAGCGTCGGCGTCGGCTACGTGGTGAAGAACTTTCGCGATGCAGAGGGCCGGAAGAAGACGCCCGCTTGGTCCTTCACTGCCTTCATTATCGCGGTCGCGTTGGCGGAGACCCCGGCGGTCTTCGGGCTCGTTCTGGGGCTGGTCGGACACGGATCGGGCGACTACCTGCCGCTCTTTGTCGTCGCCGTGCTCGCCCTGCTGTTGAACCGGCCGGGTGTCTACCTCCCGCGCGGGTAGGGGTAGAGTGGGGGGAAACGGTTCACCGGGCGGTCCAATGGTCACTCTTCCTTGCGGCCTGCGGCTCGGCTCCGGTGGCCGGTCCGATTTTGCTCTCGGGTCCGGAAATGCCCGGAACCGGTATTTCCAGAATGTGAGCCACCAGGAGGCGGGCGTCGGTCCCTTCGCAAGTCGTCGTTTTGCTTTTGCTTTTGATTTCGGCGACTGCTCTCCGCTCGATGCGCTTCGTCTGTTGTTTGAAACCGATGATCGAGCGACGGTTGGGAAGGTCTCCTACCAGCCGAACTGAACCCGTCCGGCATGAAGACTTTCTGCGCACTGGCCTTTCTGGTCTCGATTCTGTTGGCGTTCCTTTACTGGAAATGCCTGCAAGTGCCCTACGGCACCGGGCGGGGAGAGCTGGCCGGCCCGATCGCCTTCTTCACCCCCTATGTCTATTCAAGCCTGGCATGGATCGGAGGCCTGTCTGTGCTGGGCTTCGTTTGGTTCGCGAGACGGGACGGCTGATGGATGCGATGCGGATCGCGCTTCGGAATCGCTCCGCCTGCCCGCGCCCCCCCCGCCTTCGCGTGATTGCGGGCGGCGTTCCTTTCCGCTACGAAAGGGGAACCATGAAACCCTCCCGCCGCTCCTTCCTCGCCGCCGCCGCCGCCCCGGCGGTTGCGCTCGCCCCCGGCGCCGTGTCTTCGCAGGAGGCCCGGCCCCACTTGATCCAAGACGAGAACGCCAAGCCCGGCGCGGACGACTGGCAGCTCACCCGGGTGCGCCTCGACCAGCGCGGCGGCATCCGCGCCTCGGACATCGAGGGCTACGCCTCGCGGCAGTCCGTCGCGGCGGGGGAGAGCATCGACCTCCATGTCAGCGTGAAGCACGAGGCCGAGTTTACCATAGAGATTTTCCGCACCGGCTACTACGCGGGCAAGGGAGCGCGGCTGATGACGACGATCGGCCCTCTGCCCGGAAGGGCGCAACCCACGCCCGAGCCGACCCGCGGCGAGAAGCTGCTCCACGAATGCCTCTGGGAGGCGAGCCACTCCCTGACGATTCCGTCCGACTGGCCCAGCGGCGTCTACCTCGGCCGCCTCACCGCGCCCGACGCCACCGGCCACGGCTACTGGCAGAACTACCTCGTCTTCGTCGTGCGCGACGACCGGCCCGCCGACCTCTGCCTGCAAGTCTCGGACAACACCTGGCAGGCCTACAACAAGTGGCCGAGCAACTACTCGATCTACACCCATCCCAAGGGCAACCAGGGCCCCTGGGCCGAGGTCAGCTTCGACCGGCCCTACGGCATGTATTCGCAGATCTACGACAATCCCATGTCCCACGGCTCGGGCGAATGGCTCTGCTTCGAGTTTCCCATGGCCTACTGGCTCGAGGAGCAAGGCTACGACGTCACCTACTGCTCCAACGCCGACATGGTCGATCCGGCCTACGCGCGGCCGGGCCGCTTCAAGGGCTTCCTCAGCAACGGGCACGACGAATACTGGGATATCCGCGAATACGAGAACGTCGTGAAGCTGCGCGACACGGGCACGAACCTGCTCTTCTTCTCCGGCAACTCCGTCTGCTGGGTCACCCCGATGACTCCAAGCAGCGACGGCCGCGAGAACCGCGTCATCTTCCGCGGCGGTCCCTACGGCGGCGACTACAAGTACGCCGCGATTCGCGAGGAGAACCACGGCCCCTTTCCCCATCGCGGTCCCGACGAGGGCTACCTGATGGGCGCCCGCAACGTGCGCCCCGTCAATGGAGGGGGCGACTGGATCTGCGAAAAGCCCGAGCACTGGATCTTCGAGGGCACCGGGATGAAGAAGGGCGACGCCATCCGCGGCCTGATCGGCTGGGAGTACCACGGCGATCCGCCGACGGACATCCCCGGCCTCGAAGTCGTCGCGGCGGGCACGGCGCTGCAGGGCGGGGTCAACCCCCAGCAGTGGGCCGCGACGATCTATCCGGGGCCGAAGGGCAACTTCGTCTTCAACGCCTCGACCATTTTCTGGAACCAGGGCCTCGGCTCGCCTCCGGGGCACATGCTGCCGTGGTCGCACTGGTCCCGCCCCCACGGTCCCGACGCGAGGGTGCAGCGGATCACGAAGAACTTGCTGGATCGGGCCGTGGCGTAGAACCGAAACCGATGCCGCCCCTATTCCAACTCCGTTCCGCAGAAAGCATGGGCGGAAGGCCGCCCCGCAGGATGCCCATGCTGCTGTCAGTGCTGCTGCTGTTCGCGGCGGCCGATGGCGCCGATTTCCCCGAGCCCTACGACACCGAGAAGGCCGAAGGAGGTCCCATGCCGGCCGAGGAGGCGGCGCGGACCGCCGTCCTGCCCGAGGGCTTCCGGCTCGAGGTCTTCGCCGCCGAGCCGATGGTGCGCCAGCCCATCGCGATCTGCTTCGACGACCGGGGCCGGCTCTGGGTCGCGGAATGCTACACCTATGCCGAGACCCCGCTGCGCTGGGATCTGGAGCTGCGCGACCGCATCGTCGTGCTGGAGGACAGCAACGGCGACGGCAAGGCGGACAAGCGGACCGTCTTCTGGGACGAGGGAAAACGCCTCACCTCGATCGCCGTCGGCCACGGCGGGGTCTGGGCGACCTGCTCGCCGCAGTTGCTCTTCATCCCCGACGCCGACGGCGATCTCGTGCCCGACGGCGAGCCGGTCGCGATGCTCGACGGCTTCGACGCCGAGACCATCGGCCACAACATCGTCAACGGCCTGAAGTGGGGCCCCGACGGATGGCTCTACGGACGCCACGGCATCACTTCGACCTCCCATGTCGGGGCACCGGGGACGGCGGCGGCCGAGCGCATCGCGATGAACTGCTCGATCTGGCGCTTCCATCCCGAGCGCAGGGACTTCGAGATCTTCTGCCATGGCGGCACCAATCCCTGGGGCACGGACTGGAACGAGGACGGCCAGCTTTTCTACACCAACACCGTGATCGGCCACCTCTGGCACGCCATCCCCGGCGCCTACTACGAGCGCATGTTCGGCGCGCATCTGAACCCGCTCGCCTACGAGTACATCGGCCACACCGCCGACCACTACCACTGGGACCGCGGCTCGGAAAGGTGGAGCGACATCCGCAAGGGGATCAGCGACAGGACCTCCGAGCTGGGCGGCGGGCACGCCCACATGGGCTGTCTCATCTACCAGGGCGGCGTCTGGCCGAAGCAATACCACGGCAAGCTCTTCACCTGCAACCTGCACGGCCGACGCATCAACATGGACATCCTCGAGCGCGAGGGCAACGGCTACGTCGGCCGCCACGGCGACGACTTCCTTCTGATGGAGGACACGTGGTTCCGCGGGCTCGACCTCGTCACCGGACCCGACGGCCAAGTCTGGATGAACGACTGGAGCGACACCGGCGAATGCCACGACAACGACGGCATCCACCGGAACAGCGGGCGGATCTACCGGATCGTCTACGACGGGCCGGACAAGGGCGAGCCGAAGCCGCCGGGGCCGCATTGGCTGACCCAGCTCCGGGATGGAGAGACCGGCCCCGACATCCTTCTTGCAAAATCCGAAGAGGGAAAGCGGGCCATGGCGGTGCGGTGGCTGGCGGAGGAAAGCCGCGAGGACTTGGCGACGGTCGCGAAGCTGGGAAGCATCGCGGATGCCAATCCCGGCAGCCTCGTCCGGCTCGAGCTGGCATCGGCTCTCCAGCGCATCCCGGCGATGGAGCGCTGGACGCTGGCCCATCGGCTCTGCGGATACGCCAAGGACGCGGGTGACCGCCAGCAAAGCCTGATGATCTGGTACGGGATCGCCGACGCGGTCGCCGAGCAACCGGGGCGGGCCGTCGAACTCGCCCTCTCCTCGAAGCTGCCCACCGTCACCCGGCTCGTCACGCGCCGTCTCGCCGAGGATCTCGAAAACAGTCCCGGTCCGGTGAACGATCTGCTCACGCGTGCCACGTACGAGAACCGGCTGCCCATCCTCCGGGGCCTCGACGAGGCGCTCAAGGGCTGGACCAAGGCTCCAAAGCCGGCGGCCTGGGAGACCGTCGCGGCGGCTTCGGCCGAGGGCGGCGAAGAAATGCAGACCTTGGTCCGCGATCTCTCCGTCGTCTTCGGCGACGGGCGCGCCCGCGACGAGTTGCTCGACATCGCCGCGGACGCCGAGGCCGATCCCGGCGCCCGCCGCGCCGCCTTGACGAATCTGCTGCGCAATCCCACTCCCGATCTGCTGCCGAAGCTCAAGACCTGGACGAACGACCGTATCCTCGCCCGCGAGGCCATCCTCGGGCTCGCCAACTACGACGACCCCGATGTGCCGAGCCGCATCCTCAAGCAGTGGCGGCGCGACCCCCTCCTGCGTCCCGCCTCGATGGACACGCTCGTCTCGCGCGTCCCCTACGCGAAAGATCTCCTCGACCTCGTTTCCGAAGGAGAGCTCCCCCGCGACGCCATCACCCCCTTCCATGCCCGCCAGATCCAAAGCCTCGGCGACGAGGCCCTGGCCGAACAACTCGCCGAAGTCTGGGGCGAGATCCGCGACACCCCCGAGGCCCTCCTTGAGGAGATCGCGCAATGGAAGGAGGTCCTCACCCCCGAGGCCCTCGCCGCCGCCGACCCGGCCAAGGGCAAGGTCCACTACGCCGCCCTCTGCGGCGCCTGCCACAGGCTCTACGGCGAGGGCGGCGCGATCGGTCCCGAGCTCACCGGCAGCGACCGCCACAATCTCGACTACCTGCTCGGCAACATCGTCAACCCGAGCGAAGTGGTGCCCGCCGACTACCGGCTGACCGTCTTCACGCTGAAGGACGGACGCGTCGTCTCCGGCGTCGTGCCCGAGGAAAACGAGCGTGCCGTGACCGTGCAGACCCCGGTGGAGCGGATCGTCGTGCCCGTCGAGACGATCGCGAAGCGCGAGACCCTGCCGGTCTCGCTGATGCCGGAAGGTCTGCTGAAAACCCTCGACGCGGACTCGGTGAAGGATCTCGTCGCCTACCTCATGAGCCAAGGCCCCGTCGCGGCGGAGTGAGACCGACGGCGGGGTAGCGCGCGTCGTCGCATTCCCCGGCGGCGCGGTCAGAAGGGGAACTCCATCTGGTCGGGCGATTCCGTCCGCTTCTTCCGCGGCTTCGGGGCGGTGGAGCGCGGCCAAGTGTTCGGCGGACCGAAGGGAAAGTCGACGGGGCCGGGCGCGGATCGCCGCCGCGCTTCGACGCGTTGCCGGCTTTCGAGCGCGGCGACGAGCTCGTCTCGGAGGTCGCGCAGATCGGCCAGCTCGTCCTCGATCTCCTCGCGGATGCTTTCGACCACCTCCCGAGGAGGCGGCTTCGGTCCGTAGCCCCACAAGGGATGGCTCGAAAGCTCTCTTTTCAGCTTCCGCAGGTCGCTGAAGCCCGTCCTGAGCTCCTCTTGGTAGCTCTTGAGGCGGTCTTCCTCCAAGGTCTCGAACTCGTCGCCGCTGAGCAGCCTCCATTCCAGCTCGACCTTCTCGATCGACCGCAGGTCGAGGGCTTCCTTGGCGTTGCGGAGCCGTTCCCAGAACTCCTTGGCCTCCTCGCCATGGTCGGGGTTCTTGTCGGGGTGCAGGCGCTTGGCGAGGCGGCGGTAGGCCTTGTTGACGAGATCGACGTTCTCTTTCGAGCGGTCCGCCCCGATGGCCAGCATCGAGCGCTCGAAGGCGGCGCGGTTGCCGTCGCGAACGTGCTCGACGGAGGCCACGAATTCGGCGAAGGCCCGGTCGTAGTCGTCGGGATCCATGTCTTCGGGATCGATGTTCCTCGCCGCGATCAGGAACTCGTCGAAGATGAACTGCAAGTCCTCTACGCTGGGCATCTCGGGCGTCGGGGGCGGCTCGTCGGATGCCGCCTCGTCGTCCGGCTCCCTCGGCTCGGTGGCCTTCTTGACGGTCTCGGCGATGAAATCCTCGCGGGAATCGAAGCCTTCGGGGAGGGCATCGAGAAAGAGGTTGGCCAGGGCCGTTTCCATGTCCTCGACGTCCTCCTCGAGCCGCCGGATCTCGTCGCGCTGCTTCTTGAACTTCGTCTCGACCCAGGTCTGGAAGAAGGGCACCACCTCTTCTTCGAAGCGGCGCAGTTCGGCGTACTCGCTACGGTATTCGAGAAAGCGCTTGCGCAGCCGCTTCACGAAAGCGCTGAGGGGGTTCGAGGCCCGCGTCGCCCGCTTCTTCGCCGCGCGTTTCCGAACGGCTGCTTTTTCCGGCGCTTTTTCCGGCGCTTTTTCCGATGATTCCCCGGTCGTTTCCCCGGTCGTTTCCCCGGTCGTTTCCCCGGTCGTTTCCCCGGTCGTTTCCCCGGCGACCGTTTTCAGGAGGCTGTAGTCGGTGATGATCGTACCGGCGGCCTTTGCTTGCTGGTATTTGTGATCCAGCTCTTGGAGTTCGGGCTGGGGGAAGCTGTGCCGGAAGGAGGCGACGAGGCCGTCGCAGACGATCACGCCGCGGAAGGGCAGCAGGACGGTTTCGACGAGCTGCGGGAGAGGCCCCGAGGCGATGGTGGAGGGCGCGTCGCGCAGCCCGCGGACGGCGAAGACGCGGCGGCCGCCAGCCATTTCGATCGCGACGAGGTGCTTCTCGAGCTGGTGCAAAAAGATGAAGCGCCCCGCCGAGGCGTCCTTCCACTGGGCGATTTCGGCGATCTCGGCGTCGGAGAGGCGCTCGGGGTTTTCCGAGATGTAGGCGGCTACGTGGGCGGCGGGATCCTTGCCGAAGAGCTGGTGGATTTCGGCCCGCTTCTCGAGGGGCTGCTCTGCGTAGGGCTTCGGCGGGCGCCCTCTTTTCCGCGGCGGCAAGGAGCTGCGGTGGACGAAGTGCATCAGGCCGAAAAGCAGCCGGAGAAAGTCCTTGGCGTCGGAAGGAGGCAGAACCATGGGCGGGTCGGAGAAGGCAAGGGGGGGCAGGGCAGGGGAGACGGTGGGGAAGTCCGGGGCACGGGCTTCTCCTCCACCGTAGGGAACTCGCGGCGTCGTGCAACGGGAAAGGACGACCGCGTTTCCCCCCGGGAACGTAAGCGAATCAAATGCCACGCTACGCCACCGTCATCCACTGGTTCCGCCGCGATCTGCGCTTGCGCGACAACACGGCCCTGCACCGTGCCGCCGGCGAGTCCGAGCAGGTGCTGCCGGTCTACATCCAAAGCGAGTGGAGCGGCGGGCACGCCTGGACCGGCCCGGCGCGGCAGGCCTTTCTCTGCGGCTGTCTGCAATCCCTAGCAAAAAATCTCCAGCACGTCGGCGGGCGGCTCCACTACCGCCGCGGACCGGTCCGGAATTGTCTCGAATCGCTGATCAAGGAAAGCCGGGCCGAAGCGGTCTACTTCAACCGCGATCCGGATCCCCACGGGCGCTCCGTCGAGGCTTCGGTGCGGG
>SLGN01000001.1 GCA_007123695.1 Verrucomicrobiales bacterium | reverse complement strand
GAAATTTGCAAGGACGTCAATAAAAAATTTGAATGGTCAAAATTGGGGATTTGACTAGCATCTACCTGTCGGTCCGGTTTTGATCGGTACCTCGGATTTGCAGGAGATGCGGTCGCGGCTTTCAAATGGCGGGGGCGGCGGAATCCGCGGCCGCCTTTTCGAAGTAGAACTCTTCGAGCATGCCGCGGCTGATGTCGTGGATGCGGTTGACGTCCTCTTCGTTGACGGTGCCGGGCTCGGCGATGATGGCCTCGAGCCGGGCGAGCCCGGTCTCGATCGAGCGGATCGTGGCGGTGGACGAGGCGGGGCCGCGCATCGCTCCGACGAGCTTGCGGAAATGATCGACGAGCACGGGCTGGTTGAGCAGCTCGGCCTTGTCCTCGCTGTAGGAGGTGCCGATGAAGCCGGTGACCACGTTGGTGCCGCGCAGCCAGCCGCCGAGGCTGACGAGTCCGGCGAGCTCGTCGTCGCGCAGGCGCTCCATGGTGGAGCGCACGGTCTGCTGGGTGGCGTCGAGTTCGTCGCGCACCTTGGCCCAGTCGCGGTTGCCGGCGGCCTCGATGATGCTGAGGCTGTGGGGCTGCACCGCGCTGGAGAGGCCGAGGGATTCGGCGAGGGAGAGGACGCGGCGACCGATCTTCTCGATGGCGTCGCCGTTCTTCGCCTGCACGGCGATGAAGCCCTCGGCGACGAGGCCGCCGAAGGTCAGGGCGAGCACGGAGCGCTCGCCGCCCCGGTCGCGCTCGGGAGGCAGGTCGATCCCGCCGTTCCAGTCGGGCTCGTCGAGCTTGTCGAGGACGGCGAAGATCTCGGCGGGGATGGGGACGACGACTTTTTCGACGATGACGCCGGGAAAGTTGGACAGGTCGATGCGCTCGGGAGCGGCGGGAGCGACCTCGGGCTCCTGCGAGAGGAGGGGGGCGGCGGGCGCGGCGGCGATGGCGATGCCGCAGAGGGCCGCGAGGGAAAGTCGTAGGTCGGGAATCATTGCAGGGGGGTGGCCTCAATATCGCAGGAAATCGCGCCGGAGCAACCGGACAGGCGGGTTGTGTCCGCCTGCGGGAGCCGGGGCGAACGGTGGGGAAGGGGGCGCCGGAATCAGCGGGGACTTCCCGGAATGGGCGGAGGAACGGCGCCTGGCGTGGACATGCTCGTCGCGGAGGCGTCCGGCGTGGATGCCCCGGGCGCGGCCGGGACGAGGGCGGTGCCGTAGGCGAGCAGCTCGCAGCCGGCGACTCTGCCCTCTTGGCGCGACCCGATGGTGCTGGTCTCGACGCGGATGTTGCACACGGATGTGGCCCCGAGCTGCCTCGCTTCGTCGACCATGCGGAGGATGGCCTCGCGGCGGGCGCGCTCCTGCATTTTTCCGAGGGCGCGGAACTCCCCTCCGAAGACCTTGCGCCATTGGGCGCAGAAATTTTTGAAATGGTCGGCGGCGATCACGACCGAACCGGAGACGAGGGCGGTGTTTGCCACGGCCATGCCCGGCGGCGGCGTCTTGAGGTCGGTGAGGAGGAAGCCGCCGAGGGCCTTCTCGCGCTCGGCGAGTTCCTCGAAGTGCCTGCGCTCCCGCGCCGCCCCGATGAGTCCGCCGAAGATTAGCAGGAGGAAGGGGCTGAGGAAGATCAGGACCACGAAGAGGAAGACGACGAGTCCGCCGATGATTCCCAGGCTGTCGTTGCTTTCCATGTCCCTCGGTTTTCCGGCTCGGGTTTTCCGCCTCGCGCGCCGACTGCCCGGTGCGCCGCGGCGGAGGTTCAGGCGACGACGACGGCGGTGCCGTAGGCGTAGAGCTCGGCGGCGCCGGCGGCGACCGAGCTGGTGGAGAAGCGCACGTTGACGACGGCGTTGGCCCCGAGCCCCTGGGCCTGGGCGATCATTCGGGAGACGGCCTCCTGCCGGGCCTCGGTGAGCAGCTCGGTGTAGCCCTTGAGCTCTCCGCCGACGATGTTCTTGAAGCCGGCCATCAGGTCGCGGCCGACGTGCTTGGCCCGCACGGTGTTTCCCTGAACGAGGCCGCGGACTTCCTGGACGGTGCGGCCGGGGACGGTTTCGGTATTGACGAGGATCATGATGCGGAGTTTTGCACGCGGCGAGGGCGGGCGTCGAGGAAAATTTTCGGTGGTTTTTTATGTGTTCGTTTGGCGGTGGGCGCGGTGGGGGCTGTAAGCGGCGGAGCCGGTGATGCTTAGATCGGTTTTCGGGTATCAGTTTCGATCCCGATTTCGATTTCGATTTCGATTTCGATTTCGATTTCGATTTCGATTTCGATTGGGAATCTGCTTGGTTTGGGGGCGCGTCTGGTTAGGGTTGCGGGGATGTTCTCGTTTCGCCCTTCGCTCTTGCTCGATGTCGGACAGTTGCTGCGCTGGACGATGCTGGCGCTGCCGGTGGCCCTCGCGGCCGGGTCCACCAGCGCCTTTTTCCTGTGGTCGCTGAAGCGGGCCACGCAGCTGCAGTGGGAGAATCCCTGGCTGCTCTGGCTGCTGCCGGTCGCCGGGGTGGGGGTGGGCTTTCTCTACCACTGGCTGGGCAAGAGCTCGGACCGGGGCAACAATCTGCTCATCGACGAGATCCACCAGCCCGGCGGCGGGGTGCCGACGAGGATGGCCCCGCTGGTGCTCTTCGGCACGCTGGTGACGCATCTTTTCGGCGGGTCGGCGGGACGCGAGGGCACCGCCGTGCAGATGGGGGGCAGTCTCGCCGCGATGCTGGCGCGCTGGTTCCGCGCTTCGCAGGAAAGCCGGCGGATCATGCTGATGTGCGGCATCGCGGGGGGCTTTGGCGCCGTCTTCGGCACGCCGCTGACCGGCGCGATCTTCGCGATGGAGGTGCTGGTGATCGGACGGGTCCAGTACGAGGCGCTCATTCCCGTGCTCGTCGCCAGCGTCGTGGGCGATGCGACCTGCGCGGCCTGGGGCATCCACCACACCGTCTACCATCTCGACGTGCCGCACGCGGACGCGACGCACGCGGTCTTCAACGCGGGGCTTCTCGCCAAGACGGCGCTGGCGGGCATCGCCTTCGGGCTGGGGGGGCTGTTTTTCTCCGAGCTGACCCACCGCATGCAACGCGGCTTTGCCCGGGCGGTGCCCTACGCGCCGCTGCGCCCGGCGCTGGGAGGCGTGATCGTGATCGCCCTGGTCCTGCTGCTGGGCACGCGCGACTATCTCGGGCTCGGGGTCCACGCCCCGCCCGGCGGGCAGGTCTCCATCGCCGATTCCTTCGAGGAGGGCGGGGCGAGGCCGCTGAGCTGGCTGTGGAAGACGATCTTCACCTCGGTGACGCTCGCGAGCGGCTTCAAGGGAGGCGAGGTGACTCCGTTGTTCTTCATCGGCTCGACCATGGGCCACACCCTCGGCGTGCTGCTCGACGAGCCGGTGGCGCTCTTCGCCGCGCTCGGCTTCATCGCCGTCTTCGCGGGCGCGGCGAACACGCCTCTGGCCTGCACGATGATGGGCATCGAACTCTTCGGGGCGCACTACGCGGTCTATTTCGCCGTGGCCTGCTTCGTGGCCTACTTCTTCAGCGGGCATTCCGGCATCTACCTCTCGCAGCGCATCGGCGTGGCGAAGAAGAACCGCGAAGCCATCCCCCCGGAGACCACCCTGCGCGAGGCGCGGGATTCGAAGAAAAAGCGCGAGTGAGGGGGGTGCCCGTCTGGGCTTATGATCCGGCGACCGCTCCCGGCTTGCTCCTCGCTGCGACGAACTCCCCCTTTCTCGGAACCGGCAGGCCGAGCGCGGCGGCCCGAGCCGGGTCGGCGCCTTGGTGCCCGAGCACTTCGATGCCCTCTTCCGCGAGGATCTTGCGCGCGTCGCGGACGCGCTTCATGGGATCTTTCTGCCGGGCCACGGTCTCGACGGCGACCCGCGGGATGATCCGCCCGTGGACTCTCCGAAAGAGTTCGGTGATGCGCGCCTGTCCGGATCGCGCCGCCAGCACCGCATCCCGCACCGCCGGGTCAAGCTCGGCGAGAAAATTCCGGGGCAGTTCGCCTGCCTCGACGAGCCAGCGGATCTTCGATTTTCCGTCGCTGCTGAGTGATGATTTCTGGTCGCGGTTGCGGCCCGACCTCAGCAATTCGGGCGGCGCTGCGGGAATCCGACTCCGGAGGCCGGACGGCATCGCGGATCCGCCGCGCCACGGCGCGGGCGACGGGGGGCGGAAACGCGTTGCCGACTTGGCGGTAGGCGGCCGTCTTTCCCCCCGAAAAACGCCAATCGTCGGGGAATCCCTGAATCCTCGCGGCCATGCGGACGGTGAGACGGGGCAGCCCCTCGAAGCCGGGGGACGGGGCTTCCTCGGCGAGCGATTTGCCGTTGACGCCGAGAGCTTCCCAAGCCTTGCGCGCCCGCGTCGGCCCGAGGTCGGCGCCGCCGTGCTTCTTCGACCCTCCGACGAGGGTCGGGGCGATTTCGTTGGCCTGGGCGGCCCATTTCAGAGCTCCTTCCCAGCCGTTCTCCATCATCAGGTCCGCGAGCGCCTCGCCCACGGTCGGGGCCGGGACGCCGTCGGAAAGAGGCATCGGGGGATAGAAGCCGGATGCGAAATCGCGATGGACCGCGACCACGACGACGCGAGGACGCAGTTGCGGGACTCCGAAATCGCAGGCGTTGAGGAGGTGCCAGCTCGCCTCGTAGCCGAGTTCGCGCAGCTCGTCCTTCAGCCGTTTGCGGTAGTCGGTGAAGATGGCGTCGAGAAAGCCGCGCACGTTTTCGAGCATCACGGCGCGAGGCCGGCACTCCGCGACGAGTCGGAGCGCCTCGGGGAACAGGTCGCGCTCGTCATTTGCACCGAGCTGCTTCCCGGCCTTGGAAAAGGGCGGGCACGGGACTCCGCCCGCGAGCAGGTCGATCCCGAGGAAGGGTTCGGCCGAAAAGTCCCGCACGTCTCCTTGGAAGACGTTCCAATGCGGACGGTTGCTCCGAAGCGTTTCGCAGGAATGGGCATCCACCTCGACATGGGCGAGCGCCTCGAACCCCGCCTGTTCCAGCCCGAGCGCCTGTCCGCCGCCGCCGCTGCAGATCTCGATGCAGGTGGGGGCGCGTTGGGTCGTTTCTTCAGTCGTCGGCATCCGGAGGTTTGATCGCGTGAACAGGGGGCTGTTCTACATCCCGTGTGCGGGCTCGTCAAATCGAAATCATTCGTTGGGACATCGGATTGGAAAATTCGCGATGCCTGAAATGCACAAGGACTCTCCGACATTTGTCCGGGGCAGGCCCGTCGCCCCCGGCGGGCGCGCCCCCTTCACTGATCCTCGGCCTCGACGTCGATCACGTCGTCCTGCTTCCGCTTGCGGCCGAAGAGGCTGCCGATGTCGATGCCGAAGTAGGCGAGGGCGCTGATCAGGAGCATGGTCGCAGCGGCCTCGTCGAGGTTCCCGATCACGGGGATGTTGTCTGGGATCAGCTCGATGACGCCCCATCCCGGGTTGAGAAGGTAGACGGCGCCGATCACGCCAAACAATCCCACGAGGACGGATCCGAACACGGTCCGCTCGCCCTTCTTGCCCGGCTCGATCTTCTTGGTCTCGTCCATGACGGGAATGTTCCCGCTTTCCAAGGCGAAAGCCAGCAGAATCCAGCCCCGGCCCGGCGGCGTAAGCAGAGGAGGAGGCCTTGTGAAAAATTTCACAAAGTCCCCTTGAACTTGGAATTGCTCCGCCCGATACTCCGCCGTCCGCGACGGCAGGCCCACCGGACCGGAAACTTCTTTCCCGACATGCCGACCACCTCCCGAGAACTCGAAGTCCCCGACACGGGCGCGCGTGCCGCGTCGCTGGAGGGGTATCAGGCGACCACAGAGGATCTCGTCGGCGAGAAGCTGGTGCTGAACATGGGCCCCTCGCACCCCGCCACGCACGGGGTGCTGCGCATCGTCCTCGAGCTGGACGGCGAGGTCATCACCAAGGCCGACCCCGACGTCGGCTACCTCCACCGGGGCGACGAGAAGATCGCGGAGAACATGCAGTACAACCAGTTCGTGCCCTACACGGACCGGCTCGACTACCTCGCCCCGCTGGCCAACAACGTCGCCTACGCCCTCGCCGTGGAGAAGCTGATGGACTGGGAGCTGCCACCGCGCGGGCAGGCCGTCCGCACGATCTGCTGCGAGATGGCCCGCATCTCGGCCCACCTCCTCGGGATCGGCGCCTTCGCCATGGACGTGGGCGCGATGACCGTCTTCCTCTACGCCTTCACCCAGCGCGAGACGGTCTACAACCTCTGCGAGCTGCTCACCGGGGCCCGCTTCACCACCAGCTACACCCGCGTCGGCGGCCAGATCCGCGACCTGCCCGAGGGCTTCCTCGACCAGCTCGCCAAATTCTGCGACGAGTTCCTGCCCGCGCTCGACGAGATCGACGGACTCCTCACCCGCAACAAGATCTTCCTCGGCCGCACCAAGGACGTCGGCGTGATCTCCCGCGAGGACGCCATCGCCTGGGGCCTCAGCGGGCCGAATCTGCGCGGCTCGGGCGTGGAGCACGACCTGCGCAAGGCGAACCCCTACCTCGACTACCCCCGCTACGACTTCGACATTCCGGTCGGCAGCGTGGGAGACTGCTTCGACCGCTACCTCGTGCGGATGGAGGAGATGCGCCAGAGCGTCCGCATCCTCCGCCAAGTCATGGCCGACCTGCCCGACGGCCCCATCAACGTGGCCAATTCGAAGAACTTCCTGCCGCAGAAGGAGCGCGTGTTGATGAGCATGGAGGAGCTGATCCACCATTTCATCCTTGTGACCGAGGGCATCGACGCGCCTCCCGGCGAGGTCTATTTCGGGGCCGAGAACCCCAAGGGCGAGCTCGGCTTCTACATCAACTCGAAAGGCGGCGGCGTGCCCCACCGCCTCAAGATCCGCGCGCCTTCCTTCGTCAACCTCAGCATCCTGCCCAAGCTGCTGGAGGGAGCGATGATGAGCGACACCGTCGCCATCCTCGGCAGCCTCGACTTCGTGATGGGTGAATGCGACCGCTGATTTTATTGGCCGCAAAAAGGCGCAGAATTCACACAAATGACTTCAACCCACAGCGACACTTTCCTCGGTTCGATCCACTTCGGCTCTTCGAAACTTGATTTCAGGAAATACCTCCTCTCCTAGAATTTTTTGCGCTTTTTGCGCCTTTATGTGGCCAACCAGAACTCCCATGCTCGCCGTTCCCAAGGATCTTGAAGCAGAAATCGACGAACGGATCACCCATTATCCGGTGAGCAAGCGTTCGGCGGTGCTGCCGGTGCTGCACCATCTCCAACACCACTTCGGCCACATCACCGAAGAAGCGGTCGAATGGACTGCGGCCAAGCTGGAGCTCGAGCCGATCCAGGTGCTCGAGGTCGTCACTTTCTACCCCGGCTTCCGCCAGGAGGCGCCGGGCAAATACCACATCCGCGTGTGCCGTACCCTCAGTTGCGCCATGGCCGGGAGCTACGAGCTGATGGAGCAGCTCTGCGAAAAGACCGGCATCGACCGCAGCGGCACTTCGCACCACCACCCCATCGCCGTCAGTCCCGACGGCAAGTTCAGCATCGAGTTCGCCGAATGCCTCGCGAGCTGCGGCACCGGCCCGGTCTGCATGGTCAACGACGACTTCCACGAAGCCGTCGCCGACGTCGATGCCCTGCTCGCAAAGTACCCCTGAGCGTCCGAATCCCCAAACCCGTAAACCGTGAACCGGAAACAGTAAGCAGTCCACCGCCAGCCGTTCACCGTCAACAGTTCACCGTTCACCGAATGAGCTCCATCACCTACCTCCCCGGCAAAGAGCCCCATCCCAGGGAGCATCGCGTCGTCTTCCGCAACGTCGACCGCGAAGGCTGGGATCCCGGCATCGAGACCTACCTCGGCGAAGGCGGCTACGAGCAGCTCAAGAAGGCGCTCCAGATGGAGCCCTCGGCCATCACCGACGAGGTCAAGAAGTCGGGCCTGCGGGGACGCGGCGGAGCCGGCTTCCCCTGCGGAGTGAAGTGGGGCTTCATCCCACCGAACAACACCAAACCCGTCTACCTGATCTGCAACGCCGACGAATCCGAGCCCGGCACCTTCAAGGACCGCTACATCCTCCACCAGGATCCCCACCAGCTCCTCGAGGGCATAGCCATCTCCTGCTTCGCCGTCGGCGCGAAGCTCGCCTACATCTACATCCGCGAGGAGTTCCCCGAGGCCGCCAAGATCGTCGAAAAGGCCATCGCCGAGGCCAAGGAGAAGGGCTTTCTCGGCAAGGACATTCTCGGCTCGGGCTTCGACCTCGAGATCTACGTCCACCGCGGCGCCGGGGCCTACATCTGCGGCGAGGAGACCGGCCTGATCGAATCGCTCGAGGGCAAGCGCCCCTACCCGCGCATCAAGCCGCCCTACTTCCCCGCCGCGATGGGGCTCTACCTCTGCCCCACCATCGTCAACAACGTCGAGACCCTCTGCCACGTGAAGCACATCCTCGAGATGGGCGGCGAGGCCTTCGCCGCGACGGGCACCAAGGGCAACACCGGCACGCGAATCCTCTGCGTCAGCGGCGACGTGAAGAAGCCCGGCTACTACGAGGTCGAGGTGGGCAAAGTCACCATGGGCGAGCTCATCAACGACATGTGCGGAGGTCTCAAGGACGGACGCACGCTCAAGGCGGTGATTCCCGGCGGCTCCTCCGCCAAAGTGCTGCGCGCCGACGAGACCTTCACCGTGGGCCGCGGCGACGAGGCCCGCGAGATTTCGATCTGGGACATCCCGATGGACTTCGACACCCTCGCCGCCTGCGGCTCCATGGCCGGGTCGGGCGGGGTCATCGTCATCGACGACAGCCGATCCATCAGCTG
>SLGN01000370.1 GCA_007123695.1 Verrucomicrobiales bacterium | reverse complement strand
CTTCCAGCAGCAGATCGACAAGGCGGCCGTCCTCCTCGAAGCGCTCCCCTACCTGCAGCAGTTCCGCGGACACACCTTCCTGATCAAGGTCGGCGGCAGCGCCATGGACGACCCCGCGCTGGTGCGGCGGCTCCTCCGCGACATCGTCTTCATGGAAGTCGCCGGGATCAATCCGGTCCTCGTCCATGGAGGCGGCAAGGCCATCTCCGCCGCGATGACGGCGGCCGGCCTCGAGGCCGAGTTCGTCGGCGGGCTCCGCATCACCTCCGACACCGCCATGGAGCTCGTCGAGCGCACCCTGAGCGGCGAGATCAACCCCGGCCTCGTCCGCGGCATCGAGGCCTACGGCGGCCGCGCCCTCGGCGTGCCGGGCAGCGAGGCCTTCATCGGCGAGCGCATCTCCGGATGGTCGCAGGACGAGGCACGCGAGGTCTCCCTCGGCCGGGTCGGACGGGTCGTCGGGTTCGACCTTTCCAAAATCCACGCCGCCATCGCCGGCGAAGTCGTCCCCGTCGTTTCGCCCATCGCCTCGGAGACCGGCACCGGGCTCAGCCTCAACGTCAACGCCGACCTCGCCGCGAGCGCCCTCGCCGCCGAACTCAAGGCGACCAAGCTCGTCTACCTCAGCGACGTCCTCGGCCTGATGCGCGATCCCCGCGACGAGAGCACCCTGATCCACTCGCTCCGCTCCGACGAGGTCGAGGGGCTCGTCGCCGACGGCACCGTCGCCGGCGGCATGATCCCGAAGCTGCGCTCCTCGGTCGAGGCGCTGCGCGCCGGCGTGGGCAAGGTCCACCTCATCGACGGGCGCATCTCCCACTCCCTCCTGCTCGAGATCTTCACCACCGAGGGCATCGGCACCGAAATCGTGCAATGAACTCCTCCCCTCCACTCGCCCCCGCGCCGCCCCGACCGGAGCCCGCCGCCGACCGCGCCTCCACCGAGGAGCTGATGGACGCCTACGTCCTCGGAAACTACGGCCGCTTCCCCATCGCCTTCGAGCGCGGCGAGGGCGCCGCGCTTTGGTCCGAGGAAGGACGGCGCTACCTCGACTTCTCCAGCGGCGTGGCGGTCTGCTCCCTCGGGCACAGCCCCGCCGTCATGGCCGAGGCCCTCGCCCGGCAGGCCGCCAAGCTCGTCCATTGCTCGAACCTCTACTGGGTGCGCGAGCAGGCCGAGCTCGCCCGCTTCGTCGTCGAGCGGATCATGGAACGCCCCGGCAAGGTCTTCTTCTGCAACAGCGGCGCCGAGGCCAACGACGGCCTCATCAAGCTGGCCCGTCGCCGCGCCTGGGAAAAATTCGGGCCGGAGGCCGAAAAGAACGAGATCGTCACCTGCCGCCAGTCCTTCCACGGCCGCACCCTCGGCGGGATCGCCGCGACCGGGCAGGACAAGGTCAAGCTCGGCTTCGACCCGCTGCTGCCCGGCTTCGTCCATGTGCCCTTCAACGATCCCGCCGCTCTGCGCGACGCCGTCACCGACCGCACCGCCGCGATCCTCGTCGAGGCGGTCCAGGGCGAGGGCGGCATCCACGTCGCCACGCCCGAGTTTCTCGCCGAGGCCGCGCGGCTGCGCGACGAGTTCGACCTTCTCCTCATGTTCGACGAGGTCCAATGCGGGGCCGGACGCACCGGCGACTGGTGCGGTTGGCGCACCGTGCTGGCCGGCTCCGGGACGGTCGCCGAACCCGACGCCGCCAGTTGGGCCAAAGGCTTCGCCGGCGGTTTCCCCATCGGCGCCTTCTGGGTCGCCGACGACCACGCCGCCGCCCTCGGTCCCGGCACCCACGGATCGACCTTCGGCGGCACCCCCCTCGCCTGCGCCGCCGCCCTCGCCGTGCTCGGCGAAATCGAACGCGGCGGCGTCCTCGCCAACGTGAAGCGGCAGGAATCGCGCATCCGCGAGGCCGCCGCGGGCTGGAACCACCCCTGCGTCTCCGGCCTCCGCGGTCTCGGCCTCATGCTCGGCTTCGTCCTCGACCCCGCCGCGATGCAGTCGGCTCCCGGCTTTTCCGAATCGGGGAAGACGCCCTCGCTCTTCGTCGTCGACGCCGCACGCGGGGCCGGGCTCCTCACCGTGCCCGCCGGCGAGACCGTGGTGCGGTGGCTGCCGCCCCTGAACGTCACCGACGCCGAAGTCGACGAGGCCCTCGCCATCTTCGACCAGGTCCTCTCAACCCTGTCGGGCCGCTGAACCAACCCTATTCGGTCCCGTCCCCGGGGCCCGCCCCATCCATGAAGCACCTCCTCGGCATCGAGCCGCTCACCGCGGCAGAGATCACCGCCCTCGTCGAGCACGCCCTCGTCCTCAAGTCCGAGCGCACCCGCGGCGTCATCACCACCGCCCTCGCCGGAGAAACCTGGGCCATGATCTTCACCAAGTCCTCCACCCGCACCCGCGTCAGCTTCGACGTCGGGCTCACCGAACTCGGCGCCCGCGCCCTTTTCCTGAGTTCCGCCGACATCCAGCTCGGCCGCGGCGAGCCGATCAAGGACACCGCCCGCGTCCTCGGGCGCATGGTCCACGGGGCCATCATCCGCACCTTCGACCAGCAGGACGTCGTCGATTTCGCCGAATACGGCGGCATTCCCACGATCAACGCCCTCACCGACGAGGAACACCCCTGCCAGATTCTCGCCGACCTCCTCACCATCCGCGAGCGCCTCGGCGGATGGGAAGGCCGCAAGGTCGCCTTCTTCGGCGACGGCGACTGCAACATGGGCCGCTCCTGGGCCTGGGCCGCCAAGCGGCTCGGCTTCGAACTCGCCATCGCCGCGCCCCCGCCCTTCCAGCCCGACGCCGCCTTCCTCGCCCGACTCGGCGAGGCCCCCCTCACCATCACCGAAGACGTCGCCGCCGCCGCCCGCGGCGCCGACGTCCTCTACACCGACACCTGGGTCAGCATGGGCCGCGAGGCCGAGGCCGAAGATCGCCTCCGCACCCTCGCCCCCTACCAGATCAACAAGGACATCGTCGCCCTCGCCAATCCCGGGGCCATCGTGCAGCACTGCCTCCCCGCCTACCGCGACAAGGAGATCTGCGGAGAACTCTTCGAGGAACGCGCCGACGAGATCTTCCAGCAGTCCGAGAACCGCCTCCACGCCCAGAAGGCCGTCCTCCTCGCCCTCGCCGCCGACCGCTGAGGGCCGGAGGGGGGCACGTCGGCCTTGCGCAGCCGCCCACCCCCGCCCGCTTTCCGTCTATCCGCCCCTTGTCCCGGAGCCTCCCCGCGGCGAGCGATTGCGGAGGCGCATCCGGCCCGCCCCGCCGGCGGGTGGACGTGCCCGGCCCCACGACCACGCCGAGATGAAGACCTTGACCCGCAGACTTTTCCACCTCGCCGCCCTCGCCCTGCCCGCCTGCGCCGCGACGCTGGCCGCCTCCGACTTCCCCGAGCCCTACGACAGCGAGCCTGGCGGTGTCCAGCCCATGCCGCCGCAGGATGCCCTCGCCGCCCTCGAACTGCCCCCGGGCTTCACCGCCACCGTCTTCGCCGCCGAACCCGAAGTCCGCAACCCCATCGCCCTCGCCTGGGACGCGCAGGGACGTATGTGGGTCGCCGAAAACTTCACCTACGCCGAGCGCCAGAAACGGTTCGACCTCTCCCTGCGCGACCGCGTCCTCATCCTCGAGGACCGCGACTGGGACGGCCACGCCGAGACCCGCACCGTCTTCACCGACGAAGTCCAGATGCTCACCAGCATCGAGGTCGGCCATGGCGGTGTCTGGCTGATGTGCCCGCCGCAGCTCCTCTTCGTCCCCGACGCCGACGGCGACGACGTGCCGGACGGCCCGCCCCAGGTCGTCCTCGACGGCTTCACCGTGGCCGAGGCGAACTACCACAACTTTGCCAACGGCCTCCGCTTTGCGCCCGACGGCTGGCTCTACGGTCGCTGCGGCCATTCCTGCCCCGGCCTCCTCGGGCCTCCCGGCACCCCCGAGGCCGAACGCGTCCCCATCAAGGGCGGCATCTGGCGCTACCACCCCGAGCGAAAAATCGTCGAAGTCCTCACCCACGGCACCACCAACCCCTGGGGCCACGACTGGGACGCCAACGGCGAAATGTTCTTCGTCAACACCGTCACCGGCCACCTCTGGCACCTCATCCACGGCGCCCATCTCGTCGACAGCTACGTCACCAACCCGCTCATCTTCGAGCGTCTCGACACCATCGCCGACCACTACCACTACGACCGCGGCTTGCCCTGGAGCGAGACCCGCGACGGCAAGTCCAACCACCTCGGCGGCGGCCACGCCCATGTCGGCGCCATGATCTACCAGGCCGACCAGTGGCCCGAACCCTACCGGAACAAGCTCTACACCCTCAACCTCCACGGGCGGCGCACCAACGTCGAGCGCCTCGAGCGCAACGGCAGCGGCTACGTCGGACGCCACGAGCCCGACATCTTCATCAGCGGGGATCCATGGTTCCGCGGCATCGAGATCAGCGTCGGGCCCGACGGCAGCGCCTTCGTCCTCGACTGGAGCGACACCGGCGAATGCCACGAGCACACCGGCGTCCACCGCAACAGCGGGCGCATCTACCGCATCAGCCACGGCACCCCGGCAAAGCCGGAAACGCCCTTCTCCTGGCGCAATCCGTGGCCCCGGGCCGACTTCGCCTCGGACGACGAACACTCGCGCGCCCTCGCCGTGCGCGAAGCCGTCCAGTTCTCTCCCCTCGACGCCATCACCGGCCCCATGGCCCACGCCGTCTATCCCGAACTCGGCTTCGACCCCGCCGCCATGGCCCGCGACGAAACCTCTCCATTCGTCCGGCTCAACCTCGCCTCCGTCCTCCAGCGTCTCCCTCTTGAGCAAAGGTCCGGTCTCGCCCTCGCCCTGCTCTCCCACGACGACGACGACGACCCCTTCCTCCCCCACCTCGTCTGGTTCGGCATCTCGCCGCTCGCCCGGCACGATCCCGACGCCCTCGTCCGCATCGCCGCCGCCCAACCCTGGCCGCCAGTGGCGCGGTGGATCGCCCGCAGCCTCGCGACCCAGCCCGGGCCGCTCGAATCCCTCCTCACCGCGAACAGCTCCGATGCCGTCCTCGAGGGACTCTCCGAGGCCTACCGGGGACTCCGCAAGGCCCCCAAGCCCGCCAACTGGGAAACGGTCGCGGCGGCCTCCGGCTCCCCCCTCGTCCGCGAACTCAGCGTCGTCTTCGGCGACGGGCGCGCTCTCGACGAAGTCCGTCGGCTCGCCCTCGATCCCGACGCCGAAACCGGCGCCCGCGAAGCCGCCCTCGCCACCCTCGTCGAGGCCCGCCCGCCCGATCTGCGCGAGGCCTGCGAGCAACTCCTCGACACCCGCGGACTCAACGCCATCGCCGCGCGGGGACTCTCTCTCCACGACGACCCCGCCGTTGGAGAGCGCCTCGCCAAGGCCTACCGTCGCTTCACCCCCGCCGACCGTCCCGCCCTCGTCGAGATCCTCGTCTCCCGGCCCGCCTTCGCCGAAGCCCTCCTCGACGCCGTCGCCAAAGGCGCCATCCCCCGCGACGCCATCGCCGCCTTCCATGCCCGGCAGATCCTCGCCTTCGGCGACCACGGCCTCGATGCCAAGCTCTCCCAAGCCTGGGGCGACCTGCGCGACACCGACGGCGACAAGGCCGCCCTCATGGCCCAGTGGAAGACAAAGCTCACCCCCGAGTTCCTCGCCGAGGCCGACCTTTCCCGCGGACGCGCCCTGTCCGCCGTCTGCACCGCCTGCCACGGACTCTACGGACAAGGACCGCCCGACGGCGGTCTCGGGCCCGACCTGACCGGCTCGGGCCGCTCCGACCTCGACTACCTGCTCGAGAACATCCTCGACCCCAGCGCCATCGTGCCCGCCGACTACCGCATGACCCTCGTCACCCTCGAGGACGGACGCGTTCTCTCCGGCATCGTCGCCTCCGAGGACGAGCACGCCCTGCTGCTGCGCCAGCCCGGCGCTTCCATCGCCATCGACCGGACCGAAATTGTCAAAATCGACCGGTCCCCCCTATCGATGATGCCCGAGGGCCTTCTCCAAGGCCTCGACGACAGCCAAGTCCGCGACCTCGTCGCCTACCTCATGCACCCCGTCCAGGTTCCGCTCCAGAAGCCGTGAGAAGGCGGCGCTTCGCGGTTTTGTGTTTCGTGCCGGACAGCGATGGACGGCCTGCACAGTCCACGGAGCGGCTGCGGGGACGACCTGCGGTCCCCTGTCGTGCTTTTCCAGGGGCACAGATCTGCCGAAAACTCCTCCAGGCGATCGCAAGCGATCGCCTCACGGTGCAGCGCCCGCAGCAAGGGGGCGCCCTCCACCGAGCAGGCCGCCTACGCCAAGCCTTCGGGCACCGAAGTGAAACGAACCTAACCCAACAGTTTCGTCGGATCCGCATCCCTGATTCCGAACATGGAGGACAATCCGGCCTTTCCATGGTAGACTCGCGGCGATGGAGAAGTACACCGCTTGGTTCTGGTTGCTGGGGGCAGTGCTCTTTCTCGGACTGATGCGCTGGACCTTCCGAGATTGGCGCAAGGCGCTGCTGGCCACACTCGTCGTGAGGGTCGGGACGACAGCCCCGAGCGTCTCTCGCCGGATGTTTCCGCTGCTGCCTCTGCTCGCTCTGGCGGGATGCGGCTCGGGCGGGCCGGACGGCAGCGGCAATCCGGCGCGCTACGCTTTCGTCACGAACGGAGTGGCCGACTTCTGGACGATCGCGGAGGCGGGGGCGAAGCGGGCGGCGCAGGATCTCGGCGTCGAGGTCGGAGTCTTCATGCCGGGTTCGCTGACGGACCAGAAACAGGTGCTGGAGGACGCGGTGACGCGCGGCTACGCCGGCATCGCGGTCAGCCCGATCGATCCGGCGAACCAGACCGACATGATCAACCGGGCGGCGACGGCGACGAAGCTGGTCACGCACGATTCCGACGCGCCCGCTTCCGACCGCCTTGCCTACATCGGAATGGACAACTACACCGCCGGCCGCCTCTGCGGGGCGCTGGTGAAGGAGGCGCTGCCCGAGGGCGGCGAGATCATGATCCTGATCGGGCGGATGGAGCAGGACAATTCGCGCAGGCGCCGCCAGGGGGTCATCGACGAACTCCTCGGACGGTCGGAGGATCCGGACCGCTTCGATCCGCCGGGGAAGGTCATCGAGGGAGGCGGCTTCCGGATTCTGGGGACCTTGACCGACGCCTTCGACTTTTCCAAAGCCAAGGCCAATGCCGAGGACGCGCTCTCGCGGCATCCCGACATCGACGGCATGGTCGGTCTCTTCGCCTACAATCCGCCGGCGATCCTCCAGGCCCTCGAACAGGCCGGAAAGCTCGGCGAGGTGAAGGTGGTCGGCTTCGACGAGGATGCGCAGACCCTGTCCGGCATCGCTGCGGGAACGGTCTACGGAACCGTGGTGCAGAATCCCTACGAGTACGGCTACCAGTCGGTCGCCGTTCTCCATTCGCTGGCGGCGGGCGGAGGGGAAGCGGCGCCGCAAGGCGGCTTCCTCGAAATTCCCGGTCAGCAGATCCGCCGGGAAAATGTCGAGGCCTTCCGCCGGGATTTGGCGGAAAAGCTCGCCGACGGAGCGGGCGGCGCCGGTGACGACGAAGGGGCGGATCCGTAATCGGGCGGGGCCTTTGTCGGTGTCGGCAGGTTATTGCTATTCCGAGTATTCGGCCCAGGAGCCCGAGGTCTCCCAGACCCGCACCGAGACGACGCGCACTCCCTCGCGGAGCGGAAAGCCGGTGGCCGGCGCACCGAGATAGTCGGAGAGGGCGCTCTGGAGGTGGTGGAAGACGTCGCGGGCGATCACCTCGGTTGTGGGGTCCTCGTTCTCGTATCCGAGGACGCGCTCGCCGTAGCGTGCCTTGAACTCGCCGTAGGCGGGATCGGCGGTGTTCATGCAGAGCGCGTGGTCGTAGCGTTCGAGATAGTCGGCGAGGGCGAGCTTGAGCACCTTGAAGTCGCAGACCATTTCCCGATCATCGAGCTGGTCGGCCTCGAGGACGCATTCGATCCGGCGGGTGTGGCCGTGGGGAAAGCGGCACTTGTCGGGGTGCTTGCTGAGCATGTGGCCATTTTCGACCTCGAAGATTCGGCAGACGCGGAAGGGCATGGGGGTGGTTGGTGCGGGAAGGCGAAGCGCGAAAGCAGGATGCGTCGCGGTCAGAGGAGATGGCCGAGCTTGTCCCGCTTCGTACCCAGATAGCGCTCGTTGTGCTCGTTGGGCGCGATGCGGATGGGGACCTTCTCGACGATTTCGAGCTTGTGGCCGTCGAGCCCGACGACCTTGCGGGGATTGTTGGTCATCAGCCGGATCTTCCGGACCCCGAGGTCGTAGAGAATCTGGGCGCCCATGCCGTAGTCGCGCAGATCCGATCCGAAGCCGAGGCGCTCGTTGGCCTCGACGGTGTCGAGCCCTTGCTCTTGCAGCTTGTAGGCGCGGATCTTGTTGGCGAGCCCGATGCCGCGACCTTCCTGTCGCATGTAGACGAGCACGCCGCATCCGGCCTCGTCGATCTGGGCGAGGGCGGTGTGGAGCTGGCTGCCGCAGTCGCACCGCCGCGAGCCGAAGACGTCGCCGGTGAGGCATTCGGAATGCACGCGCACGAGGACCGGCTGGTCGGAGCGGATCTCGCCCTTGACGAGGGCGAGATGGTGCTCGGCGGGGTTGAGGCGGCTCGCGTAGACGACGAGGTCGAAATCGCCGTAGTCCGTCGGCATGTGGATGCGCTCGACGCGCTCGACGAGCCGCTCTTCGGCGCGCCGGTATTCGATGAGGGATTCGATCGAGGCGATCTTGAGGCCGTGAAGCTTCGCGAACTCGACGAGCTGGGGCAGCCGAGCCATGGTGCCGTCCTCGTT
>SLGN01000120.1 GCA_007123695.1 Verrucomicrobiales bacterium | reverse complement strand
GGTCCGGCGATTGACGCCGCCCGCGACCCCCATCAGGAAGCGGCGGAGGCTGCCTCTTCGCCATCCCCGCCGCCGCCGCCGCCGCCATCCGAGTCGCCGAATCCGCCGAGACGGCGCTCCACTGCGGGCTCGATCCGCTTTTCCCAGACGTAGCGGCGGAAAAGGACCTTGATCGCGGCGGTGAGGGGCACGGCGAGGAGCGCCCCGAGGAGCCCCCCGAGCAGGAAGGACCAGAACAGCACCGAGAAGATGACGGTGAGCGGATGGAGCCCCACCGAATCGCCGACGATCCTCGGCGCGGTGACGAGCCCGTTGACTTGCTGCAGCACCACGAAGATCAGCAGCACGATCACCGGATACATCCAGAAGTTCGGCAGCCAGGTCCAGGCATGGAGGAGCACTTCGGCCCGCGTTCCGTCGTCTTCGGTCGCGACGACGGCGTAGACGTCCGGTTTTTTCGCCGACTCCACCAGCACCCGGGCCGGCTCGCCGGCGACGGCGGGCTCTTCGCCGACGACCTCGCCCCACGAGGTCGCGCCGAAGTGGGCCACGGCGATGAGCATGGCGGGCACCATGACGAGAAGGTTCCCGATGTAGGGAATGAGCCCGAGGATGGCCAGGAAGACCCCGATGAGCAGCGCGTAGGGCAGCCCCATCACGCTGAGCGCCACCGCCACGAGGGCGCCGTCGATCAGGCTCACGACCATCTGCCCCCGGAAGAAGGAGATGAGGTAGCCGTTGATCTCGGTGAGGGATCCGACGACCTCGTCCTTGAACTCCGAGGCTTTCAGCGGCAGGTAGTCGGACCAGCTCCGCGCGATTTCGCGGCCGTTCTGCAAAAAGTAGTAGAGGTAGATGGGCACGAGGAGCAGACCGATGAGGTAGCCGAAAAACCCGAACGCCCCCCGCAACCGGCCCCAGAGCCATTGTCCGACGTTGCCGGCGATCTTCGGCCCCTCTTCCGAGAGCCATTCGACGCCGCGCTGGTAGTAGTCTTCGCCCGCGCCGGACTGGAATCTTTCCTGCGTCGCAGCAAGCCCGCGCTGGACGAGTTGGGTGGCCTGCTTGGTGTAGATCTCGCGCTTCTCGTAGGCTTCCTGCGCCTGCCCGAAGGTGGGCACCAGCACCGCGACGACGAGACCGACGACGAGCACGACGAAGGCGATGAAGACCGTGAGCACGGCGGAGCGGTGCGACCAGCCCCGCCGCCGCAGCCAACCCAGAACGGGCTCGAGCAGGTAGGCGGTGATCGCCGCCACCGCGAGCGGCACGAGGAGGGGCTGCAAGTAGCTGAGCACCTTGCCCAACAGCGCGACGAAACCGACGCCGACGGCGCCGATGGCGACGATCGACAGCGCCGTCAGCGCGCCCCACATGGCGCGTCTCTGGAACCGCGAGGGCAGGGGCTTCGCTTCGGGCTCTGGAGAGGAGGCGTCCATCGGAATCGGATCGGAAAAAGGGCAGCGCTCGGATCATGAAATCCTGCCGCGCCACCCGCGAGACTACATCCGGGGCGGAACGCAGGGCAAGGCTCTTTTTTCCACGGCAAGATCCAGACGTCGTCGACACGCAGGAAGACCACGTCGGCGCAATGCCGGCTCAGGGGCCTGCGGGGATGCGGGAAAGGAGGCTCTCGAGACCTTCGAGATTCTTGCGGAGCACCTCCTCGACGTCGAGGTCGGGGCGGTTGCCGATGATTCCGACGGCACCGTCGTAGCGCTGCACGAGGAGCTCGCGGATCATGGCCTCCTCGTGGACCCCGCTGCCGACGGGCTTGATGCGGTTCTCCTTTTTCGAGACGTCCGCCCGGTTCGGATCGGCCATGCCGTTGAGGTTGACGCAGAGCAGGTAGGGCTTCATCAGGGCGAGGTCCTCGGCGAACTCGGTGGCGCGGGGATGGGCGTGGTGGAAGTTGTAGACGATGCCGACATGCTCGTGCCCCCGGTCGCGGAGGCTCTTGCACACGGCGACGAGGTTGCTCGGCAGGCCGCCCCAGCCTCCCTGGTTGTAGAGACCGAGCCGCAGGCCCCGGCGTGCCGTCTCCTCGGCGATGGGGAGAAGCTGCTCGGCGGCCGACTCGATCCGGTCCTGGTTGGAGAGCCCCTTGCCGGTGCGCAGCGGATGCCAGACCTGCGGGGCGAGAGCGTGCCGCTCGAAGAGTTCGAAGGCGCTTTCCTCGCCCTTCCAAAAGGCGAAGAGCTCGATCCCGTGCTCCCCGCAGGCGAGAAACTCCTCTTCGAAGCCCTCGATGTGCTCCTCGCGCCAGTCGTAGGCGAGCCGCCGGATGCCGAGCCGCTCCAGCATGGCGGCACGCTCGGCGGGGCTGCGCTGCCTGGCGTCGAAGCCGACGATGCCCCAGGCGACGAGGTTCTCGCGCTGGAAGTTTTCGGGAATCTCGCCGAGAGCGGTGGAGCCGAGCAGGGCGGCGAAAAGAACCGGAGCGACGAGGGCGGTGGAAGGGTCCGGTTTCATGCGGCGGAGGCGGCTGGCTCAGGGCTGGATGGCGTCATCGCGGAAATGCTGCCAGTTTTTCAGTTTTTTGGCAAGCATCATTGCCATGGCCGCGCCGCGACCGTCGGGTCCGAGGATGGCTTCGCGCCGGTAGTAGTCCTCGAGCGAGGGCTGCTTGCCGGTGCCGGTGCAGACATTCACGAAGCGCCGGCCGTCGGTCGCGGCGTGCATTTTGACCGAGGCCCAGGCGGCTTCGAGACGGGGCCGCCAGGCGGCTTCGTCGAGCCAGCCTCGCTCCAGCGCGGAGGCGGCGGCGTAGGCGATCATCGCGGTGGAGGTGAGTTCGGCGTAGCTGTCGGGATGGTCGATGATCTGGTGCCACATGCCGTCGCGGTCCTGGTGCGCGGCGAGGGCCTCGAGGTGGGCGACGAGGGCTTCGCGCATCTCGCCGTGGCCTTCGTGGTCTTCGGGAAACTGCTCCAGGACGAGGGCGAGCCCGAGGGCGGGAAAGCCGTTGCCGCGGCCCCACGCCGCCTCGTCGAGGGGCGAGTGGCGGTAGATGCCGTCGTCGCGCCGGCACAGTCCGGCGATGAAGCGGTAGTTGCGCAGCGCCTGGTCGAAATATCTCCCCTCCCCCGAAATCCTACCGGCGTGGGCGAGGACGGGGCCGCCCATGAAGACGGCGTCGCTCATCTCGTTGTGCTTGGGCATGGCCTCGAGGGGCTCGCCGTCGGCGTCGTAGGCCATGTCGGCCACGGCGAGGACGCGCTCGCGCGCCCAGTCCTCGTCGAGCATCGCGTAGAGCAGCGTGCCGGCGATGTCGCCTCCGTTGGCGGGCAGGTCCGGCTTTTTCCCGAGATGCTCCTTCGCCAGCTCCGCCGCTCGGTGCGGCAGGCCGCCCTCGGCCCTTGCGATCACGGCGAGGGCCTCGATGTAGGATCCGCCGAAGCGGTCGCCGTAGTGCGCCGCGATCTGCCGCAGGACTTCGTCGGGGCTGCGGGAGACGCGCGCGAGCATCTCCGCCTTGGCGCCGGGAGCGTCGCCGTCGAGCCGGGGCAGCACGACGGACTCGGTGCGACCGTCGGCGCCCTCGCGGTGGAGGAAGACATCGACCATGCCGACGTCGCCGGGAGGATGCCGGCGCAGCGCCTCGCCGAGGGCGCGTCCCTCGGGAGTGTCGGGCACGAAGACGGCGTCGGGCGCGGCGAGCCCGATCCACCGCCAGATGGCGTGGGCCGAGGCCTGCTCGGGGGCGAAGGCGGGGCCTTCGGGGGGAAAGGACGCGGTGTCGAGCGGAGCGAGCAGCCCGAGCCAGTCGTTGTCCGGAGAGAGCTTGGGCGCGACCTCCTGCGGCACGTGCTTGCCGAAATGCATGATCCGGTAGGCGTTCGACGGCAGGTAGCGGGTGCCGCCGCCGGCCCAGGCCGTGATCGGCGCTCCGGAAGCGTCGCGACCGATCGGGTAGGTGCGGAAGAGGCTTTCACCAAACTCGGCGGACGGGTGGCGCTCCAGCTCCATGCGGGAGAAAACCGCGCCGCTGGCGGCGTCGTGGTAGACGAAGCTGCCGGGGCCGATCTCGACGCGGGGCCGCCCGCCGGCCTCTCCGGCGAAGGAGAGGTCCTGCACGACGAGGCTGGCGGATCCGTCGCCGTCGCCGCGACCGGGCGGGCCTGCGCGGACCGAAAGGACGGCGAGGTCGGGATTCTCCAGCAGCTCGCAGCGGGTCAGGCTGTGGCGTCCCCCGACCAGCCGGAACTCCCCGCGGTAGCTGCCGTCGCTGTGGTGGGATTCGGCGGCGTCGGCGGAAAGAAAGCTGGCCGCCCCCGGCGGAGCCTCGAAGCGCGCCCCGCGGATCCAGCACTCCGCCCGGTCCGAGACCTCGAAGCCGGCCCGTCCGTTGTCGGCCGCGGAGATGCCGAAGAACTGGAAGCCCCGGCTCTCTCCGGAGATGGCGAAGCCGCTGCCGCGATGGTTCCGCGCCGCGAGTTGGAAGACCTTGACGTTGCGGTTCTCGCCCCGCGCGACGAGGCCGAACTCGCGTTCGCCGCCGCCGTCGAGGACGACGCCGTTTCCATCGAGGACGAGCCCGGAAGGCGCCTTGCCGAGATCGATGCTCTGCCCGTAGACCGCGCCGGCCGGCTGCAGCACGACCCGGTCGCCGGGCCCGCAACGGTCGATGGCGGCCTGCGCGGTCGCGAGGGGCGCCTCGGCCGTGCCTTCGTTCCCGTCGTCGCCGAGTTCGGGGTGGACGACCCAGTCGCGAGCCGGGGCCGCAGCCGCCGGCAACAGCAAAGCGGCGCAGAGCGCAGCGGCCCATTTGGAAACGGAGCGGTTCATCGTTTTTCCCAAGCTTCCCCTACCCTTTCAGCAATGCCACGACCTCCTCGCGCAGGGCCGCGTTCGTCGCGAGCGCCTCTCCCCCGTCGATGCGGCCCTCGTTTCCCGACCAGTCGCCGAAGTAGCCTCCCGCCTCCCGGAAAATCGGTGGGAAGGGACCGCAGTCCCACACCGCCATGACCGGGTCGAGCATGATCTCGGCGCGGCCCGTGGCCACGAGGAGATAGCCGTAGGCGTCGCACCAGCCGGCATTGTAGTAGACGGCGCGCTGGAGCCGCTCCCATTTCTCGCCCTTTCCATTTCTGGCGAAGGAAGCGGTGTCGATGTGGGCGCAGACGGCGCGGTCGAGCTCGCCGACATCGGAGACGCGGGCGGGCTTGCCGTTCCACCAAGCCCCGCAGCCGCTCGCGGCCGAGACGGTCTCGCCGAGGGCGGGAAAATGGGCGCAGCCCACCTCGACCCGCCCCGCGATCTCCAGGGCGATCAGCACCCCGTAGAGAGGCACTCCATGGGTGAAGGACTTCGTTCCGTCGATGGGATCGATGATCCAGCGGTGCTCGGCGCCGCCCCCGGTCGCGCCGAATTCCTCTCCGACGATCTCGTGCCCGGGGTAGGTCTCGCCGATGCGGCGGCGGACGAGTTCCTCGGCCCGGCGGTCGGCCACGGTCACGGGCGTGTCGTCGGCCTTGAACTCGGGCCGGGCCGCGTCGGTGAGAAAGTATTCCAGAGTCAGGTCGCCGGCCTCCCGGGCGACGGTCTCGGCGAAGGCGAGGTATTCCTTGAGCATGGGAGAGTGCGTGGAGCGAAGGGCTGCGGTTGGACGAGGGGCGGCGGGCAACGGGCGGAATTCAGGGCGCTTCGGGAGCCGGCGCGATCTCGACGTCGATCTTTGCCGAGGGCGTCGCGTCGGCTTCGATGTCGCCGAGCGCGTATTGCAGCCCGTCGACGATGTGCTGCAGCGCCATGCGGTTGGCGAAGGTGAGGTCGTTGTGGCCGAGATTGGTGTAGAAAAGCCGGCCCTTCCCGATCTCCCGGCACCACGAGACGGCGACATCGACGTCGGCGGGGGAGGCGCCGGCGAGCTTGGGCGCCTCCTTCTCGTTTTCCAGCGGCTTGCGGTTCTCGGCCTTGGACTGGTCGAGGCTCAGGAGCACGCGGAGCCGCTCCCGGCCCTGGAAGCTCTCGGGCTTGTACCAGTAGATCTCGTCCTTGTGCCAGAAGCCCTTTCCGCCGAAGGCGGCGTTGATCGGATGGCCGGGGTCCTCCACCTTGAAGGCCCAGGTGCCGCCGCCGTTCCAGGGATGGCCGTTGAAGATCCCGCCCATCAGGGCGATGCCCTCGTCCCATCCGCCGAAGTTGTCGGCGGCGGCGTGCAGGCCCACGATGCCCTTGCCCCCGTGGATGAAGTCGAGAATGGCGGCGCGCTGCGCCTCGTCGGGCTTCAGGTGGGTGGTGTTGTTGAAGACGATGGCGTCGTAGTTCGCGAGATTGTCGGGGGCGAAGACCGAATACTGGTCGGAGAAGTCGGCCGAGAAGGCCCCGGTCTTCTCCGCGATGGCGGCGAGGGCGTGGTTGCCGAAGGGGATGGAGGTGTGGATGAAGCCCTCGCAGCGGTAGAAGACGAGGATCCTGCGGTCGCCCGCCGGTTTCGAGGGCGTGGGCAGGTTCGCCTCGATCTGCGCCTTGTGCTCGGCGGTGGGGTTGTCCCCGAAGCGTTCGGCGGCGCGCTCCTCCCAGGTCTTGGGCTTTTCCGCATCGTCGTTCTGGGCGACGAGCAGGCACACGGCGGCGAACGGGACGAGGGCGAGGATGCTGCGTTTCATGGGTCGGGCGGGAGTCTAGACCCGATCCACCGCCGGACACAAGCCCAAGCGGAGAGAAAATCCCGGTCGGCGGGCGGGGCGGGCGAGATGGCAGGCGACTCCTCCATCTCCGAATGTCGCCCAGAGCCCCCCGGGAAAACCCGCGTCATCCCGAACAGACAGGGTTGACTCCGCGGTACGACCCTGTTGATTCCGCCATGGCAGCAGACCTCCACGACGGACACGGTTTCGAGACCCGGGCGATACACCTCGGGCGCGGCTTCGTCGGCGAAACCGGCGCGGTGACCCCGCCGGCGTGGCTCACCTCCACCTTCGAATACGGCAACCCCAACGGCTTCGACTACACCCGCTCGGGCAACCCGAACTTCCGCCTCCTCGACCGGACCGTCGCCAGCCTCGAAGGCGCGGCCTTCTCCACCTGCTTCGGCAGCGGCGTCTCGGCCATCACCGCCGTGGTCTCGACCCTCGCGAGCGGCGACGTCGTCGTGGCCGAGGAAAACCTCTACGGCTGCACCTTCCGCCTCTTCGCCCAGGTCTTCGCCAAATTCGGCGTGTCGGTCGTCTACCTCGAC
Source organism: Verrucomicrobiales bacterium (assembly GCA_007123695.1). Taxonomy (GTDB): domain Bacteria; phylum Verrucomicrobiota; class Verrucomicrobiia; order Verrucomicrobiales; family DEV007; genus Arctic95D-9. The sequence continues at coordinate 1,720 of SLGN01000120.1, read as the reverse complement.
TTCACCGATCCGGCCTCCTTCGAGGCGCTCGCCTCGCACCGGCCCGCCCTCGTCTGGATCGAATCGCCGACCAACCCCAATCTCAAGGTCATCGACATCGCCGCCGCCGCCGAGGCCGCCCACGCCGCCGGAGCGCCCCTGCTCGTCGACAACACCTTCGCCAGCAGCTACGTGCAGCGCCCCATCGAGCTCGGGGCCGACCTTTCGCTCCTTTCCCTCACCAAATACGCCAACGGCCACTCCGACGCCCTCGCCGGCGCGGTCTGCACGAATTCCGAGGAATGGCAGGCCAAGATGGTCTTCGCTCAAAAGGCCCTCGGCCTGCAGCCCGCGCCGATGGACTGCTGGCTCGTCTCGCGGGGGCTCAAGACCCTCGCCGTCCGCATGGAGCGGCACAACGCCAGCGCCCTCGCCTTCGCCGAATTCCTCGAACGGGAGACCGACGCCGTAGCGGTGCGCTACCCCTACCTGCCCTCGCACCCCCAGCACGCCGTCGCGAAACGGCAGATGCGCGGCGGCTCGGGGATCGTCACCGTCGATTTCGGCAGGGATCTGGACGCGACCCAGGCCTTTCTCGGGCGGCTCCGCCTCTTTCCCAAAGCCGAGAGCCTCGGCGGAGTCGAGTCGCTCTGCTGCCACCCCGCCTCGATGACCCACGCCAGCGTGCCGCGCGAGCGCCGCGAGGCCGTCGGCATCACCGACTCGCTGGTGCGCTTCTCCATCGGCCTCGAGACCGTCGACGACCTCGTCGCCGACGTCCGCCGCGCCCTCGCCTCCTCCTGAGCACCCGACCATGGCCGCCCGCGATCCCTTCGAGGAGCCCTTCTGCCAGCCCGAGGACCTCGGCCTCGCCCTGCCCGAGAGCGACCACGCCACCTCCGTCTGCCTGCCGCGCTGGCGCGACGTCATCGGCTACGAGGAAGGCGACCCGGAAACCATCGAAACTTTGGAAAGCGGATACCCCCGCTTCGTCGCCCATCCCTACGTGGCCGAACTCTTTCTCGCGGCCCAGGCCGAATTCGCCAAGAACGCGAAAAAACCCGAGTCGGCCCTCGTCTTTCCCTCCCTCGCCGCCGCGTGGCGCTGCGCCGACTACGTGAAGCGCCGCACCGGGACTCCGTGCCGCCTTGAGTCCTACGGATGGGGAAACCTCACCGCCGTCCTCCTCGACGAACCGGCCTACGGCACCGCCTGGAAATGCTGGCAGCACGGCGGCGAGATCGTAAGCAGCCGCCTCGCCGAGTCGGCCCTCTCCGACGCCCCCCTCGATCCCGCCATGGCCGAGGCCGGGGCCGAGGCCGACCGCGTCCTCCGACGTCGCATCGCCGACCTCTACCCCGGGACCGCGCCCGAGGACGTCTTCCTTTTCTCCTCCGGCATGGCCGCCATCTTCGCGGTCCACCGCATCCTCTCGGCGCGTCGTCCCGGAGAACCGACGGTGCAGGTCGAGTTCCCCTACCTCGACTCCTACAAGGTGCAGGACCAATTCGGCGGAGGCGTCGTCGACCTCACCGTGACCGAGTCGGGCGGGACCGAAGAGCTCGGGGCGCACTTCGCCGCCGGCGGCCGCGCCGCCGCCGTCTTCACCGAGATTCCCAGCAATCCCCTGCTGCGCACCGCCGACCTCGCCGGCATCTCCGCGATCCTGCAGCGCGAGGGCGTGCCCCTCGCCGTCGACGACACCGTCGCCACTCCTTTCAACGTGGATTCCCTCCGCTTC